>NZ_DATNJW010000573.1:0-3295 GCF_035603715.1 Mycobacterium sp.
CACGCCGAATGCCACGCAATGGCAGTCATTTTCGTGGTTTGTAGTCCGGCCGAGGCGGACGCGCGATGACCCGCAGACATGATCCAGCCTGGGTTTGGATGATCGGTGCGTTCGCCGGCGGGCTCGCGCTCGCCGGGGTCGTCCTGGCCGATTACGGCACCGGTCCCGTCGGCATCGGGCAGGCGGTTCGCTACACGGCGCGCTGGTCGTTCCTTTTTTTCTGGCTTTCCTATACCGGCGGCGCGCTGGCCATCCTGTTCGGCCCAGCCTTGGCCGGTCTGGCTCGCCGGGCGCGAGGCCTGGGCCTGGCCTTCGCCGCCGCGCTGCAGGTCCACATCGGATTGGTCATCTGGCTGGGCGTCGTCATCGGCCAGATTCCGCTACAGGGCGGCATCTTGTTGTTCTTCCTGGCCGGACTGTTCTGTACCTATCTGTTGGTGCTGCTGTCCTTCGGAATCGGAACGCGCACCCTGGGACGTCTGTGGCGGCCACTGATCTTCCTGGCCACGACTTACATTCTGATCGCCTTCGGCCGAGATTTTCTGCTGGACGCACCCGCGCAGCTGACACAGCATTGGCTCTCCTTCGTCGAATATGTGCCGTTCGCACTGTTGAGCCTTATTGCGATCCCGCTGCGCCTGGCCGCGTTACTTCGTCAGCGCCTGGAATCGTGGCCGGTTTCTACGAAGCCGGCGACACGAACACTGGTTGATCGTTGACCAGAGCGAAATCCATTGCCGTAGGGGGCATGTTGTCGACGCCAACCAAGGACGATATGAAGCCGTCGACGCAGGCAAACCTCGTCCGGCTAACAGGCTTAGAAGTTCTGGCACGCCTACCGGTGGAGATCATGCGCGCCGAGCGGCGGGCAGGCCGCAACACCGCTGGGTTCATATCAGGCTACGAAGGTTCGCCCCTGGGCGGATACGACATGGAGCTCAACCGCCACCACGCCCTACTAGACGAGTACGGCATCATCTTCCGGCCGGGCGTCAACGAAGAGCTTGCAGCGACGGCCGTTCAGGGAAGCCAGCTCGCGTCGGCGTCACCGGAATGCACGGTCGACGGCGTCATCGGGTTCTGGTACGGCAAATCGCCAGGGTTGGATCGGGCGTCGGATGCGTTCCGGCACAACGTTCTGATGGGCGTGCCCGCCAACGGCGGAGCCCTCGTCTTCGTTGGTGACGACGCGTCAGCGAAGTCATCGACGGTGCCCGGCGCATCGGAACGGTTGCTCGCTGATTTGGGCATTCCCACGCTATACCCGGCGGACCCTCAACAGATCCTGGACCTCGGCCTACATGCCGCGGCGATGTCACGAGCCAGCGGCCTATGGGTGGCGCTCAAGATATCGACCGACGTTGCCAACGGCTCTATGACAGTCGATGTCGCCGCCGGCCGCGTAAACCCCGTGGGACCTGTCCGCGCAGTGGACCACGCAGTCACGGCGAAGATGATGCAGCCGGGGCTTGGAGTTCTGGAACGCAGTCGAGACGGCGAACGGCGTCAGGCTGCAATCGATTACGCCGCGCGAAATCAACTCGACCTCGTCACTGCGCATGGTGTCCTCGACGACATCGGGATCATCGCCGCCGGACCCACGTTCCTCCACGTTCGTGAAGCTTTGCGGCGGATGGGTCTCGACGATATGAGGCTGGCGCAACACGGAATTCGCCTGCTTCAGCTTGGGATGATCGACCCCATCGAGCCGCGCACGCTGAAAGGCTTCGTCTCAGGCCTGCAGAAGATCATCGTGGTCGAGGACAAACGGCCCTTCATTGAAACCGCGGTCCGCGACCAGCTTTACGATCACAACGAGGGCGGGCCGTTGATCGTCGGCAAGCGGAATATCAAGGACGGCCCGGCGTTCCCACCCAACGGCGAACTCACCGCCGACACGATCGCCCCCGTGCTCGCGGCAATTCTGCTGGGCCACAGCGAGCTTCCCTCGGTCCGGGAGTGGCTCAACGGGCGCCAATCACCGAAATCGCGGCTGACGCTTCCCTTGGTAACTCGCAGCCCTTATTTCTGTTCGGGGTGTCCGCACAATTCGTCGACGAAGGCGCCTGATGGCTCGTTGGTCGGCGCTGGCATCGGGTGCCACGGTCTAGTCACGCTCATGGACGAGAAACTGGTGGGCACTATCACCGGGCTGACTCAGATGGGCGGCGAGGGCGCGCAGTGGATCGGAATGAGTCCTTTTGTCCAGCAGTCCCATTTGATCCAGAACCTGGGGGATGGCACTTTTCATCATTCCGGCAGCCTCGCGGTGCGCGCCGCCGTCGCAGCCGGCTCTCACATCACCTACAAAATCCTCTACAACTCCGCGGTCGCGATGACGGGCGGTCAGCAGCCCGAAGGCGCACTCACCGTGAAGGATCTCGCGCGGGCGTTGCTTGCCGAGGGGGTCACGCGGATCATCGTCACCACTGACGACCCGAAACGATACCGCCGCAACGACCTACCGCGTGGTGTGCGTTGCTGGCATCGCGATCGTCTGGGCGAGGCGCAGCGGACGCTGGCTGCCACACCGGGTGTCACGGTCATCATCCACGATCAGGAGTGCGCTACCGAGCTGCGTCGTAAGCGCAAGCGCGGCACAGTAGTTCAACCCGTTCAACGCGTCATGATCAACGAGCGGGTGTGTGAGGGCTGTGGGGACTGTGGCGCGAAGTCAAATTGCCTGTCGGTTCAGCCGATCGAGACCGAGTTCGGTCGGAAAACGCGGATCGACCAGTCTTCGTGCAATTTCGACTTCTCCTGCCTCAAAGGAGATTGTCCGGCCTTCATGACAATAGTGCCTAGCCGCTCAAGCCCCGCAAAAGTGACATTGAGGGAACTCGAGACGGCTGATCTCCCCGGACCGCCTCAGCTGGCCGCCGTGCCGCACACCACCCGAATCACCGGCATCGGTGGATCCGGTGTTGTCACTGTCGCTCAGACGCTGGCCGCAGCCGCGACAATTGCGGGGCGCTACGTTCGCACTCTGGACCAGACCGGCCTGGCCCAAAAGGGCGGAGCGGTGGTTTCCGACATAAAAATCTTCGATCATTCGACAGCGGTGGCCAGCCGCGCCGGCGAAGGCGAATGCGACCTGTACCTAGGTTGCGATTTGCTGGTCGCGGCCGAGGCTGGCTACCTGCTCGCTGCCGATCCGCACCGCACGGTTGCGGTGGTCTCTTCGTCGGCGGTGCCAACCGGCCAAATGGTCGTCGACCCGGACACCACGTTCCCGGCAATCAGTCAGGCGATGGCGCCGATACTTGAGGCCACTCGCGCCGAGCATGCCGTCATC
>NZ_DATNJW010000574.1:0-2778 GCF_035603715.1 Mycobacterium sp.
ATCTCGCCGATCGCGACGAGTTCCGCAACGCGGTGGTGAACTCACTGCAGGAAGGCTTCTTCGTCGCCGATCGCACCGGGGCCGTCATCGAGGTCAATGACGCTTTCACCAAACTGACCGGCTACCCGGCGCACGGCATCCCCTACCCTTGGCCGCATCCGTGGCTGGTGGACGAAAAGGCAGCGCGCCTTCAACAAGCCCGACTGGCCGAAAACAACCAGGTCCAGTACGAGACCCCAGTCCGGCATCGTGATGGCCGACTGGTGTGGGTTGCGGCCAACGTCAACCGCGTCAACGCGGACGCCGCGGACGGCTACGTGTATGTCGGCACACTTCGCGACATCACCGCCGAAAGAGCCTTTGCCGCACGGGAAAGCGCGGTGCTGCGGTTGGCAACGGCGGTCAGCGTGGCCAAGAGCATGTCGGAGGTACTGGAGATCACCCTCGACGAGTGCCGGCTTGCTCTCGACGTTCATCGGGTGGTGGCCGCGATATGGCCGACGAGTGGCGCCGAGCCGGCCATCCAGGTGGCCGGCGAAAAGACGCCGACTGATTGGCGGCAACTCGGCGAGCCGCTGCGTGAGATCTTTCAGCAAGCTCGCCGTCAACTTCCGCTGACCGTCCAACCCATCGAAACCCCCGACACCCCAGGCCAATCGAGCGGTATCGTCGCCGTCCTGACCGGCTCGGGCGACGTCGCGCTGTGGCTGGAGCTTCGGGTCCCCCGGCGGGTCAGTGCGGAGGACCGTCTACTGGTCACCGTGCTGGTCGGGCACCTCGGGCTGGCGATCCAGCACGTGCGGCAATTCGAGGCAGCCCGCGAGACGTCACTGACCTTGCAGCACGCGATGCTGGCGCCCACCGAGCTTCCGCCCGGTTTCGCGGTTCGTTACGAGCCCGCAGTCCCACCCCTGGAAATCGGCGGGGACTGGTACGACGTGCTGCGGGTGGGCGATCAACGGATCGGCATCATCGTCGGCGACTGTGTGGGGCGTGGCCTGTCCGCCGCGGCGGTGATGGGTCAGCTGCGCGCCTCCGCCCGTGCGCTGCTGCTTACCGGCGCCGAGCCCGCGCGGCTGCTCGAAGAGCTCGATTCGGTGGCCGAGCTGATCCCGGATGCGTTCTGCACCACCGTCTTTCTCGCGATTCTCGACACCGAGTCCGGCGAATTCTCCTACAGTTGCGCGGGCCATCTGCCAGCGGTGCTGGCGGCACCGCAGGCAGATCCGACGCTGATCACCGATGCCCGCTCGGTGCCGTTGGCGGTGAACCGCAAGAAGTCTCGCCCGCAAGCGTCGGTAGTGCTGCCGCCCGGCTCGACGCTGATGCTCTACACCGACGGTCTCGTCGAGCGTCGCGACGTGTCGCTCGACGACGGGATCGCGCACCTCAGCGCGACGGTGGCAAGCGGACAGCACCAAACCGTCGACGGCGTCGCGGATGCGGCGCTCAGCGAGCTGGCTCCCCCGGGCGGCTACGACGACGACATCGCGATCGTCGTCTATCGGCGACCGTACGCACCGCTGGTGATCGACCAGGTCGTCACCGCCGACGATCTCAGCGACATCCGGCACCAACTCGCGTCGTGGCTGCAGTCCGCCGCGGTCCCCGACGAGCAGGTCGCCGACATCGTGCTGTCCGTCAACGAAGCCTGCGCCAACAGCATCGAACACGGCTACCGGGAGCGCAAACCCGGCAGAGTTCGGATCGACGGCGAAAACAACGGCGCCCGAGTGCATCTCAAGATTACCGACGGCGGCTCGTGGAAGCCGGCGTCCCGTGACCCCGGTGTGCGTGGACGCGGGCTTTTGCTGATTCGCGCGGTGAGCGACTGGCTGGAGATGGACTGCACGCCGACGGGAACGACGGTCGATATGAGCTTCAATTTTCCGTCGTAGTCAGGGCAGCGTGGTGTGCATCAACATCACGTCGTAGGCCGACCACAACGACAGGTTGAAGTACAGGTCTTTGCCGTTCGACCAGGGGTGGATCATCGGCGCGTAGATGCCACCGGGCATTTGGAACGACGTGACGAGCGGCTGCTCTGGACTCCACGGTCCTTCGGGTTTGGGCGCGGTACGCGCGATCACGTCGTTGTTGCCACCGTTGGTGTAGAGCACCAGATACTGCTTCAGGTAGTCGTTGTATTGCGCTGACATCTCGCCCACCGGCCCGGGGAAGATTGGTGTCGCCGCGCTCGGGTCAACCGGGACCCAGCCTCTGCCTTCGCCGTTCCAGTACTGGTACTTACCGAGATCGGGCAACGCGCCGGGCTGAACTCGGGACAGGAAGGCCGCGCCGCTGCGGCCTGGCGGGGTTCCGAACGAGTACAGGTAGCCGTCCTTGCCGGGCATGAACGCACCCATCTGAAAGTTCTCGTTGCCGGGGAAAAACCGTCCGCCGGGCACGGTATCCGCCGCGGCCAACCGGATGCTGCTGGGGTAGACACCCCAGCTCTGACCGTTGTCCAACGAGCGCGCGATCCCCGAATAGTTGGTCGACCACTCGCCGTCGCGGCCCCAGTTCTTGATCGACATGAAGCTCATGTACTGGGTTCGCCCGAGCGACATGGCCGACGTCGGAATGATTCCGGTCTCGTGCCCCGCCTTATGGATGCTGTTGAGGACCTGCTTGGAGAGGCCCGGCGCCCATACCGGTGAGCCGGAGTACGGGTTGTTGGGCACGCCGTCGGCCACGTGAATCCCGTGCGACAGGTCATGGTCCTGGCTGCGGAAGAGCACGTTGTATCGCCACTGCTGGCCGTGCATGGCGCAGTAG
>NZ_DATNJW010000575.1:0-10694 GCF_035603715.1 Mycobacterium sp.
GACGATCTTCGGATACTCCCAAAGCGCCACCGCCGAGTCGATCGCCATGACCCAACTCGCAGAAGACGGCATCCCCAGCGCCGATCTGCACTTCGTGTTCATCGGCGACCCCTGCCTCCCGGGCGGAATCGAGGCGAACACTTACGTGACGCCCGATGATCTGTACCCGGCGACGATCTACACGCTCGACGGTGACGGGGTCGCCGACTTCCAACAGGACGTCGCAGCCGGAGGTCAGCTGGATGCGCTGTACAACCTGTTCACTACGCACGCGGAGTATTTGGGTTTGACACCGACGCAAATCGCTGACGCGACCACGTCGATCGACGGCGACCTCACAAATATCGACATCTCCGACAACATCAACGGCTTCGACGCGTTTATTGGTGCACTCGATAATGGGATCGGCAGCAGCGGACTGTTCGAGAGCCTATTCCAGTCCCTGCAACTGTTTTTGACTAATACGTTCTGACCTGAGTTCTGAGTGAGCGCACCGGCAGCGGTTGCGGCGCAAGGGGGCGCGCGACGGTCAGGTACGTCACGCAACGAATGACGCCCGTCCCGAATGTTGGTGCAGGGGCCGGCGGGGCAGCACCGTCGGCGGCACCACGACCCATCCGCCGTCGGTGGTACGAGGTCGCTAACAAAGTGGTTGGGGAACTCGTCGCGCGACTTGGCCACGGCGACGTTGTACCCCAAACCACCGACAATGAGTGTCCGCAAATCAGACAAGGATTCCGAGACCGGTGGACCCGGGTAAAATAGTTACGCTCCGTAGCGTATTGTTTCGCGCCAAGGGGGCCTACAGAGGAGCGCCAGCCGTGACCCGCAAACCCGAAGACGCAACATGGATCGGCCCCTGGGAAGACGGCCAACGACTCTTTGACGGGCGCAGCTGGACAGTCGAGCACACGACCCACAACGGACGGCCTTACCCCATCACTGTTGCCGTCATCGGCAAGCAACAGCTTGACGGGCGCATCCAAAGGCGCATCGCTGTTGACGTCCCCGGTGATCCGATCACGCCAGCGGAGGCCCGCCAGGTAATCGAGGCGCTGTCTGAGGCCGCTGCGTTGGCAGACACCGAGATGGCTCCGAAGAAGGGGTCGCGGAGGCCCACCCCGCGTGGATCGGACCGCCCCGGAGTGTGGGACGGCCCGATCACTTATTCAGACGTCGGCTGAGGCGTGCCCGCGGCTGCACGCCGCAGATTAGCGATAAATCGAACTCTGACAATTACGCTCGTGTTTATGGACGATGACCAGGGTCAATCCGACTCACCATGACGGGCCGACGCGATCTGGGTAACCGAACGCATAAACACATTGACGATGTGGGTGCGACTCGCGACGAGATGGAGTACCTGGTGCAGGTCATCGTCGAGATCGGTTCCGTTCTGAACCTGGATGCGACGTTGCATCGAATCGTCGATGCGGCGATGAGGCTGACAGGTGCCCGGTACGGGGCACTGGGAATACGCGCCCATGACGGCACCCTCGCTTCGTTCATCCACGTGGGAATCGACGATGACACAGCCCGGCGGTTCGGCGATCTGCCGGTAGGTGACGGTCTACGCGTTGATGATCTGAGTGCTCAGCCGCAGGCCATAGGGCTGCACGCACACGACCCGCCAATGCGGGCATTCCTCGGCATACCAATCACCGTGCGGGCAGCTGTTTTCGGGAACCTTTATCTGGCCGATGACCGGCCCGATCGAGTGTTTTCCGACTTCCAGGAGAGCGCCGTACGGGCGTTGGCCACAGCGGCGGCCGCCGCCATCGACAACGCGCGACTCTTCGAACGAGAGCGCGAATCGGCCAAATGGACGAAGGCCAGTCGCGAGATCACGACCGCGCTGCTGTCCGGCGACCCGCAGACGGGGCCATTGCAGCTCATTGTGGACTTGGCCTTGGACTTAGCCGATGCTGAGCAGGCAATTTTGTTGGTCCCGCGGGAGCCCGGTCTGCCCGCCGATGAAGTCGACACCCTGGTCGTGGCCGCTACGTCCGGCCGGTACTCCTCGGAGGTGATCGGTCAGCAGGTTCCAATGGAGGGCTCCACCACGGGCGGTGTTGTGCGTCGTGGTCTCCCGCTGATTACTGATTCCTTCCAATATCCGATCGAGGGGTTTACCGACGTCGGTGAACGATCGGCGATCGTCATGCCGCTGACTGCGGATGAGACGGTGATTGGTGTGATTGCTGTCGCACGTCACCCGCAGCAGCCGCCGTTCGGCAACGATTACCTCGACCTCGTCAGTGACTTCGCCGCACACGCTGCTATCGCATTGGCGCTGACGGCAGGTCGCGAACATGCGCTCAATCAGGAACTCGCCCAAGCGGATACCGTCGACGACGCACTGCACGCCGCGGCTGAAGAATTGCGTCGGCTATGGCGAGCACGCCGCGTTTTGGCCGTGACCTTCCCGATCGGAAGCTCATCGACGCAAACCGCCTATGGCACACCGCCAATAGTGTCGGTCGGCGAGCCCGCGCAGTGGGTAGACCTGCCCTCCCATACACGACAGATCCTCAGCTCTTTGCGCGACGGCGAGCTCCTCACTCCCAACACGACAAAGGCCGGGACGGCCGGCATCGCGCTGCAGCATCCCGAGGGCGTGCTCGTCGTTTGGATCGATCTAGCTGAGCAACGGCCGTTCACCCTCGAAGACCAGACCTTGCTAACAGTGCTGGCAGGCCGCCTCGGCCAAGGCCTGCAGCGGGTTTACCAAGTTGACCAGCAGCGCGAGACCGCCCTTGCGTTGCAACACGCAATCCTCGGCCCTGCTCAGCTGCCGGGCGGGTTCGAAGTGCGATATCAGGCCGCGAGCCGGCCCCTACAGGTGGGCGGTGACTGGTACGACGTCATGGACCTGGATGACGGGCGCATCGCGTTGGTCGTCGGCGACTGTGTCGGCCATGACCTCGCCGCCGCCACCGTGATGGGTCAGGTGCGCAGCGCCTGCCGGGCCCTGCTGTTGGGCGACCCCAGCCCCAGCGCGACTCTCTCGGGGATGGATCGCTTCGCGGCACGGCTACCGGGTGCCCGATGCACCACCGCCGTCTGCGCGGTACTCAACCCCGACACAGGTGAGCTGGTGTACTCCAGTGCAGGGCACCCGCCGCCCATCCTGGTCTACGCCGACGGCGCCACCCGGATGCTCGACGATGCCCACACGATTGCCTTGGGAGTACGACCCGGCTGGTTGCGACCCGAAGCGCAAGTGATCATGCCGGCGCGCGCGACTCTGGTGCTCTACACCGACGGTCTGGTCGAACGCCGCCGCATAGCACTGGACCACGGAATCTCCCGGGTTGCCGCCCTCGTTCGAGATGGCGTCGCCTCGACGCTGGATGATCTGGCGAACCAGATCATGTCCGGTCTCGCGCCAAGCGGCGGCTATCAGGATGACGTTGCCCTTCTGCTATACCGCCATCCCGCACCGCTGGACCTGAAGTTTCCCGCCCACGCCAGCCACCTCGCTCCCAGCCGCACTGCATTGCGCAGCTGGTTGACCCGAGCCCAGGTGCGCCCAGATCAGACTTTGGACGTGCTGATCGCCGCCGGAGAAGCCGTATCCAACGCTATCGAGCACGGTCACCGCCACAGTCCGGAGGGCCTTATCAGTGTGGCGGCGACCGTGCTGGCCGACCAGGTGCAGTTGACCATCACCGACACCGGTTCATGGGAGCCTCCAGCGAAGGAGCCGCATCGCGGCCGGGGTATCGCCCTCATGCGACAGCTCATGCACGAGGTCAGCATCAACTCCGACACCGCCGGAACCACTGTTCACCTTTCCGCGAGGATCGCCTGATGCCCACGTCGCTCACCCTCGACACCGCGCGCCGCAACGATGACAAACTCGTGCTGATCGCAGTAGGGGAAATCGACCTCAGCAATATCGATGCATTCGACCAAGCCCTCACCGCCGCCGGTGCCGAGGTCGCCAACAGCGGCGGAACGCTCACTGTCGACCTCAGCGCAATCGAGTACCTGGACAGCGCCGCCATTAACGCTCTGTACGCCCGCGCCGGCCAAATCCATGTGATCGCCCACCCCCTCCTGATGTCCGTCCTCACGATGAGCGGTCTAACTGAAGTGGTCACAGTCGAACCCGCGTGACGTCGCGGCTCCGGGCGGCGCCGGCGTCTCCTCCCGCCCACCGGCGCCGCGGCCGAGCTCAGGGCACCAGGCCGGCGAGCAGTTCCGAGGCAAGGCCCGTGAGGTTCACCGTGAGATCGCCACCGGTAATCGAGACCGGTAGGCCGAGGTCGGTCACCACAGTGGTCAACAGCGATGTCACGTCGAGTGTCGGGTCGGTGCCCAACAGGCCCGGCAGATCCGACGAGATCGGTGCGATGCTGCCGAGCGCCGCCAGCAAGTCCTGGGCCAGGTCCACGTCGAAGGTCGGCACGGCGCCCCCGGTCACGCCGGGGATGTCCAGGTCCAGGCTCAGCGTGCTCGGGAAAAGCCCCTCGAGGGTGTTGAGCGGGATGCTGATGTCTGAGCTGCCGGCAGCGCCGAGGAGCGACTCGAGGGTACTGACCGACAGGCTGATGTCCGAGCTGCCGGCGCTACCGAGAAGCGTCTGCAAGTCGGAGATCGACAGGGTGATGTCGCTGCTGCCGGAGGTGCCCAGCAGGCCCTCGAGGGTGGCGGTGGAGACGCTGATGTCCTGGCTGCCGGCGGCGCCGAGAAGGTTCTCGAGACTGCTTACCGACACGGTGATGTCGGAATTGCCCGAGCTGCCGAGCGCCGACTCTAGATCGCTGAGGACGGTGGCGTCGGAAATTGATGGGGGAGTGATGGTTTCGTTGCCGATACCGAGGTCGTTGACGAAAGTTTGCAGGGAGATGGTTTCTTTGGCGATGCCGAGGTTAATGGTGTACGAGGGATTGCCGAGGTCGGCGACGATCGTGTCTACGGAGATGGATGGGACGCTGATACTGCCGCCGTTGCCGAGGGCGTCGCCGAGGACTTGGTCGATGGTGACCGGCACAGTGATGTTGCCGTTGGTGGCGGCGTCGCTGAGCAGCCCGTCGAGGGAGATCGGCAGGGAGACAGTGCCATTCGGAGTAGCGCCGTCGAGCAGGCTGTCCAGGCTGACCGGCAGGGTGAGGCTCCCGCTGGGTGCGACATCGCCGAGGAGATCGTCGACGCTCACCGGCAGGCTGAGCGTGCCGCTGGGAGCGGCGTCGCTGAGCAGGCTGTCCAGGCTGAACGGCAGGGAGAGCGCGCCGCTGGGAGCAAGATCGTTGAGGATTGTGCTGACGTCGACCGAAACGTCCAGGGATCCCGGTTCCAACAGGGTCGGGGTTGTCGTCAGATCCCCTCCGCCGACTGCTGACAACTCGTCGGCCAACGTATTGCTTAGCTGCTGAAGGGCGTCGATCTGGCCGCTCACGGCGCCGTCAGCAGTGTTGGTGAGCAGTCCGAGTTCCGGTGAAATCACACCGGAGCCAAGGGTTTCCGGGTAGCCATTGAGGAATGCGTACAGGACCGTGCTGGGACCGTCTTCGAGATCGGTGAGCGCAGTGGAGTAGTCGCCGCTGCTGAGCGCAGATTCGACGTTGTCGGTGACGGCTGTCAGCGCGGTGGCGGCGGCATTCGACGCGTCGCCGCTGCTGGTGAGCAGCAGCGCGCCCTCGGTCAGCAGGGAGATCGGGTCGGTCAGCGGGTTCGCGGTGCCGGTCGACAGGTCGCTGAACACGGCGCTGAGACCTTGAGAGATATCCGGGTCGGTCAGCCAATTGCTGCTGCCGAGAACCGTTTCCAACCCGGACCAGTTGGCCTCGGTAGTGCTGACCAGTTGAGACAGGTCGAACTCGTCGTAGTCGACGAGCCGAACCTGTCGGTGCTGCGCATCAGGCCGCGGTGTAGCCATCGGATTGACGGCGATCAGGCTGGCGCCCGCGAGAACTACACCTGTGGTGATCCAGGGTTGAAGATTGCGCTGCATGAAGGGGCCCTTTACGCACATTCGAGATACGGCTGAGACGTATCTGAGGGATGTCTGATGTGGATCTGAGAGATTTCTCGTCAGATGTTGCATGTGCGGTTTGGCTCTTGGCAACGCGCAGAAGCGAACTCACAGTGAGACGTCTAGTAATTAGCTTTGTACCAACTGCGGGTGGGAAACTGGAGCAATGACCCCAAGTCGCCCGCGCGGCCGACCGCGTAGTGAAGAACGCCGCGACGCTGTTCTGAAAGCCGCGATGGAACTGATGCAGGAGGACGATCTGCGCAGAGCGTCGGTCGATAGGATCTCCGCCCGCAGCGGGGTCAGCAAGGCCACGATCTACAAATGGTGGCCGAACCGGACCGCAGTGGCCATCGATGCGTTCTTGCACCGCATGATGATTGACGCGCCCGTGCCCGACACCGGGTCGGCGGCCGAAGACTTCCGCCTGACGTTGCGCGGCATGATGGGCTTCTACACCAGCTCACTCGGTGAGATCTATGCCCAACTCGTCGGTGAGTCGCAGTTCTACCCAACTGAACGCGAACGGATACGCACCCACCAGGTGAACGTCCGCCGAGCAGCCGTGACGAAGATCTGGGACCGCGGTGTCGCCCGCGGTGAACTGGATCCCAACCTCGACCCCGAAGTCGCGCTGGATCTCATCTTCGGGCCGGCGATGTACCGCAGGGCAACCGGGCACGGAGGATTGACCCCCGCCGATGCCGACGCCATCGTGGCCATCGCGATGCGGGCGCTGGCCAGCTGATCGGCGTCCTTGCGCTCCGCTCACTGTTCGGGGAGAGTGGCTTTCCCGTCTCACGGGCGGCCTTCTCGTGCAGTGAGCCCTAGGCCGAATCTAGTTGGCGCGGTTGATATTTCGAATGGCTATAGTTCGATCACGACGGCGCCTGCGGTGCGTCGCCTACTCAAAAGAGAGCACGTAGTCACCGCTGCCAGAATGGTCGTGGCTGCCCCCATCGGCGCAAGGCCCCGGCGAGGGGTTGCCCGCGAAGGCGAGCGCCTGACATTTGTTGCACCATCTCCAGTTGCTCTGCTCATTCCCGCCAACCGCGACACTGTAGGTCAGGACATAATCGCCGCTGAGAAGGTGGTCATGGACGCCACCAGCAGGGCAAGGCCCCGGCGAGGGGTTGCCCGCGAAGGCGAGCACCTGACATTTATTGCACCATCTCCAGTTGTCCTGCTCATTCCCGCCAACCGGGACGTCTTGGATCAGGACATAATCGCCGCTGCCAGAGTGGTCGTGGCTGCCACCAGCAGCGCAAGCCCCCAGCGAGGGGAAGCCCGCGAAGGCGAGCACCTGACATTTGTTGCACCATCTCCAGTTGTCCTGCGCAGTCATCGTCTGACCCTTTCTCTTCGCGGACACCCTGGGAGTGCCGCCTGGCAAGATCCATTTCGCGTCGACCAGGGTGCTTCGGCAACAGAGCGGTCCGCTCAGCGGACCGGATGCGCCGATTGGAGCAGTCTTAACTCGCTGCGCAACTCGGCGCGACGTGGTCGATCGGTCGGTTCTTCACCGCTTGGGAGAAAGAGATGCTTCGACATCTCCACTGGCCGGATTGCGTTCGCCGTTTGCCGACGGGTCCGCATTCGGCTGCGCCGCGGTTTCGACGACGGCGGTGACACGGGTGCCCCGTCCGGGCGCGGTGTCGATCTTCACCTTCCCGCCGATGGCTGACACGCGGTCGGTCATATTGGTCAACCCGGTGCCGGTGGTTGCGGGCTGGAATCCGTGGCCGGTGTCGCTGATCGTCAGGGTCAGTGTCTGCGCGTTGGCATGGGCGGTGATCGTGACGGCAGTGCCGGGGCCGCCATGCTTGATCGCGTTCTGCAGCGCTTCGCTGCAGCAGAAATAGAGAGCGGCTTCGATCGACGCGGGGTAGCGGCCGAGGTCCTTCAGGTCGAGTTGAATCGGAATCGGGGCGTGCGCGGCGACCGCCGTCAAGGCCTGGCGAAGGCCCCCGGTGACCAGCGACGGAGGGTAGATGCCGTGGGCGAGCCGGCGGATCTCGGCGATCGCATTTTCCAGCATCAAGGATGCCTCGGCGAGCAGCGGCTGATGTTTGCCTTGTTCGGCATTGCGGGCGAGTTGGATGAGCACCGCCAGCGCGACGAGGTGTTGTTGGGCACCGTCATGCAGATCGCGTTCGAGCCGGCGCCGTTCCTCATCAGCGGCCGTGACAAGCCGGCCGCGCGAGGCCTCGACCTCGGCGGCGCGCTCGGCGAGCATCTGCTCCGACACAGCCAGTGCGCCGGCGTTGTTCCACGCGATCACCAAGAGGTGAAAGGCATGCATCGGCAACGCGATGATGATGAAAGCGTGCTCGATCCAGCGCGGCGGTTGCGCCGAAAAGTGTGCGAAATGCTGAAAACGGGCTACCACAGCCAAAGCCAATACGCAGCCCGCGGTGATCACGGCGAAAGCCAGGCCTCGTTGCCAGCGGATGTAGGGCTGGGCGAAAACGACAGGCACCACGGCAGCCAGGACCATCACCGGTAGCAGATTGGGTGCGACGAACGTGATGAGCAGTACGGCGACCCAGTTACTGATGCAGGCCAGCGTGATCGATTCCGGATATCTCCCGCGACGCGCCAGAGGCAGCGCGATCGCCAGCACCAGACATTGCGCGCTGCAAATCGCGGCGATGGCCAAGAACCAGGCGGATCGCAACACCCACAGGTATTGCCATAGGGGCAGCAATACGCCGGCACCGCCGTACATCGCCACGTAACCAGCGAGGAACAGCTGAAAACGTTGCACCGTGAAGCGGTTGACCAGGTCGTGGCCCAACAGCGACGACGACCGGACAGCCGCCTCCAAGAGGACCGTCGGCACCCGCCAGTAGGGCACCGATTCGGTTGTCGTCGCGGGGTTTACTGGCTTGCTTTCCATAACCGCGTCAAAAGGCTCGGAGTCAGGTGTTCTTTGTGTAAGTAGGCCGCGGCGCCGCAACTCGCGACGTCCGGGGGAAGGTCCTCGACGTCATACGTTGACGTCAACAGGACGATCAATTCTGGATGTGCGGCGCGGAGCCGCCGGGTGGCTTCGATACCACCCATTCCCGGCATGTTGATGTCCATCAGCACGATCCCAGCACTGCCGTCCGGAATGAGTTCGATTGCAGATTCCCCGGTTTCGCAATTGCCGGCCATGGTGAAATCTTCGGTGGCCGCCACGGCGGCGGCCGTTGCGCGCCGGAAACTGGCCTGGTCGTCGACCACCCAGACTCGCACCTTATCGTCCACCTTCGGATGATGCGGCACGGTTGTGTCCCGCACGATGGTGTACACACCACTGTTTTCATGCGGAGCCGTCGTTGTTGAGGAACATCAACACAGCCTTGACCCGGCGGTCGACGGAGTCGTCGACGGTCAAGTGGAGCTTGGCAAAGATGGAATTGATGTGCTTTTCCACCGCCCGCTGAGTCAGCACGAGCCGTTGCGCCACCGTGCGGTTGCTGAGCCCGGTGGCCAGTTCGGCAAGCACCTCGCGTTCTCTGGGTGTCAGCCGGTTGAGCGTCTCGGCGGAGCTCGGCTGGGCCAGTAGTGCCTCGACCACCAGGGGATCCAGCACGGTCCCACCTGCGGCGACTTGGTGCACCGCCTCGCTGAGCTGGTCGAAGTGCGAAACGCGCTCCTTCAGCAGATAGCCGCGGGCCGCGGTACCGCCGTCCAGCAAGCCCTTGACGTAGTGGGGATCCGCGTATTGCGACAAAACAATTACCCCGATGTCGGGGTGCGCGGTTCGCATCCACTGGGCCAACCGAATGCCCTCGTCCGTCGACGTCGGCGGCATCCGCACATCGGTGAACAGCAGCGCCGGATGATGCTTTTCGATGAGTTCGACGGCGGAGTCATAATCCTCAGCGATGCCAACGACATTCACATCCGCGTCGGTGGATAACGCCCGGTGGACGCTGTCTCGCACCAACAGGCTGTCTTCGGCGATGACGACCGAAATTGGACCACTCACCTTGATGTCGTCCTTTCTCGATCTCTACGGTAATCAATCGATATCGCCGCATAAAGGTGCGATCTTGATTGTCCAAACTATTCGCGCATTTACGGCGGGCCGCTACAGTACTGGGCTACTTAATTTCGCGACGTAGACCCTGAAGGCCGCGCGCTGACTGGTCTCCCGCCGTGGACAGCTCCGAAGCCGTTGCGGAAGATCGCAATTCGAGCAACTATCGCACCTCGATGGGCCGGGCGGATGCAGACGCCGGGGGGGTAGGCACCACCACAGGTGTGGTGCGTGCTTTCTGGTCGCCGACCTGTCGTCGGACAACACTCAATGTTTATCCGAGCCTGTCCGCCAAGGGGCACGCACATAGTCAAGGAGGCGAAATGTCGCAATCAACAACGACATCCGCGAGAACTCCCGAAGCCGCCCGCGAAGTTGCGCCGACTTCGGCAATAGACGGGACGACTCCTGAGTCCGTTCTGATCACCGCCCAGGAGGTGCTATTCAGCACCCGGATGGCCCTGTTGCTACGAAAGGCGTCCGCCCCCCACCGGTGGATCGATGCGATTCGCGATGCCGCGGGCTCACTGCACCTGCCGCCACCGCGCCAGCATTACCCGAGAGACACCGGTTACCTGGAGCGGTCGCGCATGGCCCGCGAAATGGACCGGCTGTGAGCGCCCTCCAGTATGACTGGTCTGGCTCGCCCCGACTCGATGCTCTGATGCACGAGCTCGGGGCGAG
>NZ_DATNJW010000576.1:0-6242 GCF_035603715.1 Mycobacterium sp.
AGTTCAACGACTGGTTCCAGCGTTGTCTGAAACGGCCGCCGTTGGCAGGGCCATTGGTCCTCGATCCGGTGCCGATCGACCCGCTGAACCGCGGAGATTCGCTCCGCGCGCGGGCGGTCATCGAATGGGGCTTGCGCCGCACCTGCCCGTTAATCGACGCGCGTGCATGCGGCATTTACCAGCGGGCTGGATCCTGCCGCGTCAGCGCCGAGCGCTCCGCTAGCCGCACACTCGGGAATCGCTGACGGCTGGATCCTTGTGAATCACACCCTCTTTCATCACGAAGTCCACTTGACCGGTGACGTTGATGTCGGCGAAGGGATCACCGGGCATCGCGATCAGATCCGCGATCTTGCCCTCGGCGATCACCCCGAGATCGTCGAGGCGCAGCATTTCGGCGGCCACGCTGGTGGCCGACCGCAGAGCCCGCAACGGTGTGATGCCGGTCGACACCATCATCGGGAACTCGCGCCAATTATCGTGGTGCGGGAACATTCCGGCATCGGTTCCAAAGGCGATCCGGACGTCGCTGGCGGCGAGCCCCTCCGCCGCGTCTAGCAGCGCCCCGCGGTATTTCTCCATTTTGCGTCGCGAGTGCTCGGGCAGCGCGGCCCAGACCGCATCGCCGCTTGCGTCGCCGCGGGCTTTGGACAGGATCGTGTATTGCGTCGGCACCATGAACACCCCGGCGTCGGTCATCATTCGCAGCGTCTCGGCCGACGCTAGGTTGCCGTGTTCGATGCTGCGCACCCCGGCCCGGACGGCGCGCCGGATACCCTCGTCGCCGTAACTATGTGGTGTGACTGGGATTTCGAGGTCGTTGGCCGTCGCGACCAGGATGTTCATCTCCTCCTGGCTGTAGGTGGCGTGGCCGGGGTCGTCGGAGGGTGAGGCGAAGCCGCCGGTGGCGCCGAACTTGATCCAGTCGGCACCGGCCCGGATCTGCTGTCTGACCCGGATGCGGATCTCGTCGGCGCCGTCGGCGGCGGCCAACTCCAGTGGCCGGCAGGGATCTTGATACTCGTCGGCGACCATTCCGCTGAAGTCGCCGTGACCGCCGCGCGCGGAGATCATGTGCGGCGCGACCACCATCCGCGGGCCGACAACGAGCCCGGCGGCCACCGCGTTCCGCAGGTCGATGGTCGGGTAATCGATGTCCGCGCAACCCAAGTCGCGGACCGTGGTGAATCCGTTCATCAGCAGCGCGCGCAGCACCGGCAAGGACTTCAACGTTTTCGCGACGCTCGAGTCGAGTGCCATCAGCAGCCCCACCGGGGGTGCCAGCGTCACGTGGGTGTGGCAGTCGATGAAGCCCGGCGTCAATGTGTGCCCGCGGAGGTCCACCACCCGGGCATCCGGTGGAGTCTCGATCGCGTCGGCAATGCGCTGGATGCGGCCGTCGACGACCAGCACCTGGCGTGGCGCGGACTGCGCCGAAATCCCGTCCCACACAGTGGCGCCCGTGATCAGTGTCGCCGGCATCGTCGTCACCTTTCGAAGTTCAGAAGCGATAGCGGAGGATCCGCGCCGTGCGGGCGCCTGATTTGGTCATGCCCATCAATCGGGTCGCGAGTCGGGTCGCAGGCGGGTACAGATCGACCTCCGGCGCATGCGACAGGCTGGTCTCTTCGACCAGTCGCAGGCGTGGGCTCCAGCTCTCCGGGACATGTGCATCGTTGAAGCCTTGGTAGGCCCACTGGGTTCCGACAGCGCTGAAGACGATCTTCATGGCGGCGATGTTGAGCCGACTGACGTGCCCATAGTCGTTCATCGCCAGTTCGCCGGACCGGAAGTATTCGGGAATGTGGTGGAACAGGTTCACGATCACCGATTCCGCTAAGAACGCCAGTAGGCCGTCGGCCACCAGCATGGTGGGCCGGTCGGGCGGCACCTGGTCGGTCCAAACGTTGTCGGCCAGTGATGCCGCCACCGAATGGGCCTTGTAGTCGACCGGCACCACCTCATCGCGCAATGCGATGACGTTCGGCAGATCGACGTTGTACCAGTCGACCGTGGCCGGCGGCGCGACACGCTGCATGGCGGTGCCCAGACCCGCGCCGAGGTCGACGACGACGGCATCGGGGTGCTCGGCGACGAAATCGCGCACCCGGTCGTCGAGCATCTTGGCCCGCAACGCGGTCTGGCGCACCGCGCTCGCCGGCACACCCAAACCGTCGAAGTCGAAGTCGATGTTGGCGACGATCTCATCGGCCAACGTGTCACCGAGTATCGGCCTGGGCCAACGGCTGTCGAGTGCGCGGGCGTACTGGGTGACAAACGCGGTCAGCTCGACGGGTGTCAAGTCGGCGATCGCGTTTCCCATACCCGCAACGTAGCGCAGGACTAGCCTCGGCTGCGTGAGCGATTCAAAAATACAGCCGAGCAGGCCAACCACCATGTGCGAGGCGTTTCAGCACGCCGCGGGGGTGGACCCGGACGCGGTCGCGCTTCGCACCCCCGGCGACACCCAAACACTCACCTGGCGCGAGTACGCCGCCGATGTTCGTCGGGTCGCCGCCGGCCTGCACGGCATCGGGGTCCGCCGCGGCGACACGGTGGCGCTGATGATGGCCAACCGGATCGAGTTCTATCCGCTGGAAGTCGGTGCGCAGCATCTGGGCGCCACCTCGTTCTCGGTGTACAACACCTTGCCCGCCGAGCAGCTGACCTACGTGTTCGGTAACGCCGGCACCAAAGTGGTGATCTGTGAACAGCAATACGTGGACCGGATCCGGGCAAGCGGGACGCAGCTCGAGCACATCGTCTGTATCGACGGCGTCGCGGACGGCACCCTGTCGCTGGATGACCTCTACGCCGCCGCCGAGGACGGCTTCGATTTCGACGCGACCTGGCGTTCGGTGCAGCCCGACGACGTGATCACCCTGATCTACACCTCGGGAACAACGGGGAATCCCAAAGGGGTGGAGATGACGCACACCAACCTGCTGTTCGAGGCTTATGCCCTCGCCGCCGTCCTGGACGTCCGGCCGGATGATCGTGGCACGTCGTATCTGCCGTCCGCTCACATCGCTGACCGCATTATGGCGCTGTACAACCAGGAGCTGTACGGCATCCTGGTCACAGTTATCTCCGACGTTCGCGAAATTGCGGCCGCATTACCGGATGCCCGGCCGACGATCTGGGCGGCGGTGCCGCGGGTGTGGGAAAAGCTCAAGGCGGGAATCGAATTCGCCGTGGCACACGAGCAGGACGAAACAACGCGCCAGGCTTTGCAGTGGGCCTTGGAGGTTGCCGCGAAACGCGCCGCGGCACTCGTCGCCGGCGAACCGCTGCCCGACGACGTGGCCGCCGAATGGGCACAGGCCGACGAACTTGTGCTGTCGAAGCTGCGGGAAAAGCTGGGGCTCGACAAGGTGCGGTGGGCGGTGTCGGGTGCGGCGCCGATTCCGCGGGAGACGCTGGCGTTCTTCGTCGGTATCGGCATCCCGATCGCAGAATTCTGGGGCATGTCGGAGCTGAGTTGTGTTGCGAGCGTGAGCCATCCGAGTGAGGCGCGACTGGGTTCGGTGGGAAAGCTGCTGCCCGGGCTGGAATCCAAAATCGCCGAGGATGGCGAGTATCTGGTGCGCGGACCGTTGGTGATGAAGGGCTACCGCAAAGAGCCGGCCAAGACCGCCGAGGCGATCGACGCCGACGGTTGGCTGCACACCGGCGACATATTGGAAACGGACTCCGACGGCTTCTTGCGGATCGTCGACCGCAAGAAGGAGTTGATCATCAACGCAGCCGGCAAGAACATGTCGCCGGCCAACATCGAAAACGCGATCAAGGCGGCCTGCCCGATGATCGGGGCGATGGTCACGATCGGCGACGCCCGCCCGTACAACACCGCGTTGCTGGTATTCGACGCCGATTCGGTCGGCCCGCACGCGGCCGATCTCGGACTGGCCGACGCCTCGCCGGCTGCGCTGGCTTCCCACCCGGAGATGCTCGCGAAGATTTCGGCGGGGGTGGCCGCGGGCAACGAGAATTTGTCGCGGGTCGAGCAGATCAAACGATTCCGCATCCTGCCCACCCTGTGGGAGCCGGGCGGCGACGAGATAACCCTGACGATGAAACTCAAACGCCGCCCGATCGCGGCCAAGTACGCCGCGGAGATCGAGGAGTTGTACGTCAGCGAACCAGGCCCGGACATCCACGAGCCCGGACGCGCATCGACCACTCAGCTCGCGTAGCGGCGCGCCCGGGTGGACGCCAGCATCCGGTGGTCGCGCAGCGCCGTGACCAATCCGCGCCGCGGCACGTCGTCGTTGTCGTGGGTTGTTGCTGATCCGTTCGTGACGTTCCGGAACCTCTTCTCAGAGCACGTTTCCGGTGCGTCGTCGCAGGTAGCGGAGAGCCAGCGATCCGGCAGTGCCAACTTGCAGATCGTGCGCACGGTGAGCAGGTACTGACGCAGCAACGGACCGGTCGTGTACGGCAGTTCGTAGGTCGCGCACACGGCACGAACCCGCTCGGCGATCTCCGGATACCGGTTGTGCGGCAGATCGGGATAGAGGTGGTGTTCGATCTGGTAGCACAGATTTCCGGTCATGAACCGCAGTGTCGGTCCGGCGTCGAAATTCGCGGTACCCAGCATCTGCCGGAGATACCATTCCCGCTTCGTCTCGTTCTCCAGCACTGATGGCGTGAACTTTTCCGCCCCGTCGACGAAGTGACCGCAGACGATCACGATGTACGCCCACCCGCTACGCAATCCGTTTGCGACGATGTTCGCGCCCAGCGTGCGCCGCCATCTCCGGCCGCTCAGGGCGGGAAAGAGGACATAGTCCTTGCCGGCCTGGCGTGCCATCTTCCGCAGCATTGCCGATTTCTGGGCGGCTCTGCCGGCGTCCGTGGTCTCTTCCTGCTGCACCGAAATCACGCCATACAGCGCGATGCCCCACTCGAAGGCCATCCCGAGGAGCACCGCGAACAGCGGTTGCAGCAGGGCGAGCGGCCGCCACTTCTGGTCCCGGGTGACCCGCAGGACTCCGAAGCCGAGGTCGGCGTCCACCCCGACGATGTTGGTGAAGACGTGGTGTTGGTAATTGTGGGTATAGCGCCACTGCGACGTGAGACCGGCCATGTCCCACTCCCAGGTATTGGAATGGATTTCCGGATCGTTCATCCAATCCCATTGACCGTGGGTGATGTTGTGGCCGAGTTCCATGTTCTCGATGCATTTGGCCGCGGCCAGCGCAGTCGTTCCCAGGGCCCAACCGATTTTGCCCTTGGTGCCGGCGATGATCAGCCTCGCCACTATGTCGAACCATCGCTGGAAAGCGATCGCGCGGGTGATGTACTTCCGATCCCTGGCACCGCGCGAAGCCTCGACATCGCTACGAATCGTGTCCAACTCGGCCGCGAGCGCGGTGAGGTCCGCGTCGCTGAGATGGGCGTATTCGGCTACGTCTGTGATGGCCAACGGGACCGCTACCCGGCCTCGGGAAAGGCGGCGTGTGTAGCTGTGCGGGTTACGAGGACGCGCACGCAGAAGGAACGCGAGTACCGCGGCATGGTGCGTCACGTCCCATCGTTGGGTAGAAGCTGACCCCGCGAGATGAGGAATCTGTGCCACTACAGGTAATCGTGTGCGGAGTCGATCGCAGACTCTACAGTGCAGACCCTGAGTCGGAGCTGAGGAGCAGCCCGAGCGGCTGGGCACCCCGTGTACACGTGTCTATGGTGGTCTCATGCCACTCGAAGGTGAATACGCACCCAGCCCGTGGGATTGGTCTCGCGAACAAGCCGACAAGTACGCCGAATCCGGTGGTGCCGATGCCGCAGATATGAAGGGTAAGCCGATCATTCTGCTGACCACCGTCGGCGCCAAGACCGGCAAGCTCCGCAAGACCCCCCTGATGCGCGTCGAGCACGACGGCGAGTACGCCTGCGTCGCGTCGTTGGGCGGGGCTCCGAAGAACCCGGTCTGGTACTACAACATCGCCCAGAATCCGCGGGTCGAGCTACAGGACGGCGCAACCACGCGCGATTACGACGCCCGTGAGGTATTCGGCGACGAGAAGGCGGTCTGGTGGGAACGCGCCGTGGCGGCCTGGCCGGACTACGCCGACTATCAGACGAAGACGGACCGGCAAATTCCGGTCTTTGTGCTCACCCCTGTGCACTGAATTTGCAGCTTGGTGGCACCATTGACCGGTGTCCGCCGAACTGAGTCAGAGCCCGAGCACGGGTAATGGGCCGCTGTCAGCGGCCGATGTCGACGGTGCGGCGGCGCG
>NZ_DATNJW010000577.1:0-7459 GCF_035603715.1 Mycobacterium sp.
CAAGGTGAGCGAGATGATGCCCGCCTTCGCCGCTCCGTAGTTCGCCTGCCCGACCGGGCCCACCAGCCCGGCTTCCGACGAGGTGTTGACGATGCGGCCGTAAACCGATCCGCCGGCCTCTTTCGCCTTCGACCGCCAATATGTGGCGGCGTTGCGGGTCAGCAGGAAATGGCCACGCAGGTGTACCGCGATCACCGCGTCCCAATCTTCGTCGGACATGTTGAACAACATCCGGTCGCGCGTGATTCCGGCGTTGTTGACCACGATGCTGAGGCCACCCAGGCCGTCGGCGATGCTGATCAATTCGTCGGCTGTGTCACGTTGGCTGATGTCGCCACTGACCGCGACGGCTTTGGAGCCGGCGGCGGTGATCTCGTCGATGACGTCGGAGGCGTCGAGCGCGGCGGCGATGTCATTAACGACAATGGTTGCGCCCGCGCGGGCTAAGCCGATCGCCTCGGCGCGGCCCAGGCCCGCGGCCGCACCGGTCACCACCGCGACCTTTCCGGACAGATCGGCCGAATTCGTGCTGCTACTCAATTTATGAATACCTCTAGTCTTCGCGTACCAGGGCCGCTCGCGGGCATTCGTGGATCGCCTGCTCGGCCGCCGCCTCCTGATCGGCGGGGACCGGATCGGTCTTCACCACCGCATAATCCTCGTCATCGAGGTCGAAGATATCCGGCGCGATTCCCAAGCACACTGCGTTGCCTTCACACCGGTCGTGGTCGACTATCACCCGCACGACGCCCTCCTAGAACGTGGCTTTCAATTCGGTATGCCCACCATACGACCCGTCCCGGTTGCGTCCGAGCGAACGGTCGCTGGACCCTCAGACTAGAACGTGTTACAACCAGGGAAGCGAATGGGTAGCCGTTGATGCAGGCTGCCGCACAACTCACCCAAGACTGGAGGGCGGCCGGAATGCGCATCAGTTACACCCCGGAGCAGGAGGAGCTGCGTCGCGAGCTGCGGTCGTACTTCACCAAGCTGATCACCCCGGAGCGCCGTGAGGCGCTGAGCTCGACATCGGGAGAGGTCGGCGAAGGCAACGTCTACCGCGAGACGGTCGCACAGATGGGCAAGGACGGGTGGCTCACCCTGAACTGGCCCAAGGAGTACGGCGGACAGGACCGCTCCCCGATGGACTCGCTGATCTTCACCGACGAGGCCGCGATCGCCGGCGCACCGGTGCCGTTCCTGACCATCAACAGCGTCGCGCCGACGATCATGTCGTTCGGCACCGAGGAGCAGAAGAAGTTCTACCTGCCGCGCATTGCTGCGGGCGAACTGCACTTCTCCATCGGCTACTCCGAGCCCGGCGCCGGCACCGACCTGGCGAACCTGCGGAGCACCGCGGTGCGCGACGGTGACGACTATGTGGTCAACGGCCAGAAGATGTGGACCAGCCTGATCGCCTACGCCGACTACGTCTGGCTGGCGGTCCGCACCAACACCGAAGCCAAGAAGCACCGCGGCATCTCGATGCTGATCGTGCCAACCAGCGCCGAGGGTTTCTCTTGGACGCCGGTGCACACCATGTCCGGGGTGGACACCAGTGCCACCTACTACCAGGATGTTCGCGTTCCGGTGGCCAACCGGGTGGGCGAGGAGAACGGCGGCTGGAAGCTGGTGACCAACCAGCTGAACCACGAGCGCGTCGCGCTGGTGTCGCCGATGCCGATCATCATGGCGCTCAACCAGGTTCGGGAATGGGCGCAGAACACCAAGGATGCCACCGGCGCCCGGCTCATCGATTCGGAATGGGTGCAGCTGAACCTGGCCCGGGTGCACGCCAAGGTCGAGGTGCTCAAGCTGATCAACTGGGAGCTGGCCTCGTCGGAGTCGGCGTCGCCGTCACCGGCCGACGCTTCGGCGGCCAAGGTATTCGGCACCGAGCTGGCCACCGAGGCCTACCGGCTGCTGATGGAGGTCTTGGGCACCGCGGCGACCGTGCGGCAGGATTCGCCCGGCGCATTGCTACGCGGCCGGGTCGAGCGGATGCACCGCGCCTGCTTGATCCTGACCTTCGGCGGCGGCACCAACGAGGTGCAGCGCGACATCATCGGCATGGTGGCGCTCGGCCTTCCCCGAGCCAACCGCTAACGAATTCTGGAGAACCCATGGACTTCTCAACAACCGAAGCCGCCCAGGACCTCGGTGGTCTGGTCACCACGATCGTCGACGCGGTGTGCACGCCTGAACATCAGCGCAAGCTTGACGGCCTCGACCAACGGTTCGACCAAGAGCTGTGGAGCAAGCTCATCGACGCCGACATCCTCTCCACCGCCGCACCAGAATCGTTGGGTGGAGGCGGGTTTGGCGTTCTCGAGGAAGTCGCGGTACTGGTCGGCCTCGGCCACCAGCTGGCCGCTGTGCCCTACCTCGACTCGGTAGTGCTGGCCGCCGGAGCACTGGCCCGATTCGGCGTAGGCGAACTCCAACAGGAGTGGGGTGTCCCCGCGGTGAGTGGCAAAAAGATCCTCGCTGTTGCCCTCGACGGCGAAATGGGTGACGGACCAGTGCAGGCCACATCAGCCGGCGACGGCTACCGGCTGACCGGAACCCGCACTCAGATCGCATACGGACCGGTCGCCGACGGCTTTCTCGTCCCGGCCGAAACCGATTCCGGCACTTCCGTTTTCCTGGTCGCCGCCAGCGACCCGGGCGTCACCGTGACTGCGCTGGACACCACCGGCCTGGGCAGCATCGGCCATCTCCGGCTCGACGGAGTTGAGGTCGGCAGTGGACGCGTCGTCGGCGGCGACGAGGTGGTCAACTGGATCAAGACGTTGGACATACTGGGCCACAGCGCGTTCCAGCTTGGCGTGCTGGAACGTGGACTGCAGTTGACCGCTGAATACGCCCAAACCCGTGAGCAGTTCGACCGCCCGATCGGCAGCTTCCAGGCGGTCGGGCAGCGGCTGGCGGACGGCTATATCGACGTCAAGGGCCTGCGGCTGACACTTACCCAGGCGGCGTGGCGACTCAGCGAGGATCTGCCCGCCGACACCGAGGTCGCGACCGCCGCATTCTGGGCGGCCGATGCCGGGCATCGGGTGGCACACAGCATCGTTCACATCCACGGCGGCGTCGGCATCGACACCGACCACCCGGTGCATCGCTACTTCCTGGCCGCGAAGCAAACCGAGTTCGCGCTGGGCGGCGCCACCGGTCAACTGCTGAAGATCGGTCGCGAGCTGGCGGATACCCCCGCCTAGCTGTGGACGCCCTTCCTACCGTCGCCGATCTGCTGGCACCGCTGGTTGACGTCGATGATCGGGGCGTCCACTTCGAGGATTCGTTCGTCAGCTGGCGCGACCATCTCCGGCACGGCGCCGCGGTCGCGGCGACACTGCGTGCGCGACTTGATCCGAGGCGGCCGCCGCACGTCGGGGTGCTGTTGGAGAACACACCGTTCTTCTCCTCGGTCTTGGTTGCGGCGGGGATGACGGGAATTGTCCCGGTGGGACTCAACCCGGTGCGCCGGGGCGCGGCGCTGCATCGAGACATCGACCATGCCGACTGCCAACTGATCCTGGCCGACACGAATTCGGCTGGCACGCTGGGCGATATCGACCACATCAACGTCGACTCCGCTTCATGGGCTGACGAGGTCGCGGCACATCGTGATGCCGAAATACGATTTCAGGCCGCGGCGCCCGATGACCTGTTCATGCTGATCTACACCTCAGGCACCAGCGGTAATCCCAAGGCTGTCATGTGTAGCCACGGCAAGGTCGCGATCGCCGGCGTGACAATGACCGATCGCTTCGGACTCGGCCCGAGCGACGTCTGCTACGCATCGATGCCGTTGTTTCATTCCAACGCGGTTCTGGTCGGGTGGGCGGTGGCGCTCGCCTGCCGTGGCTCAATGGTGTTGCGGCGCAAGTTCTCTGCGTCGGGCTTTCTGCCCGACATCCGCCACTACGGCGCGACCTATGCGAACTACGTGGGAAAGCCGCTGTCGTATGTGCTCGCCACACCCGAGCGCCCGGACGACGCCGACAATCCATTGCGGTCGGTGTACGGCAACGAGGGCGCACCCGCCGACATCGACCGTTTCGCTGCCAGGTTCGGCTGCCGGGTCATCGACGGGTTCGGGTCGACAGAGGGCGGGATCGCCATCGGTCGCACACCGGACACTCCGGACGGCGCTCTGGGGCCGATACCCGACGGGGTCGAGATCATCGACGTGGACACCGGCGAGCCCTGCCCGGTCGGTGTGGTCGGCGAGCTGGTAAACGTCACCGGCGCAGGACGTTTCGAGGGTTACTACAACGATCCGGAGGCCAACGCGCAGCGGATGGCCGGCGGCATTTACCACAGCGGCGACCTTGCCTATCGCGACGATGCCGGTTACGCGTACTTTTCCGGCCGACTCGGCGATTGGCTGCGGGTCGACGGCGAAAACCTCGGCACCGCCCCCATCGAGCGGGTGCTGGCACGGCATCCGGACGTGACCGAGGTAGCGGTGTATGCGGTGCCGGATCCGGCCGTCGGCGACCAGGTGATGGCCGCTCTGGTGCTGGCCTCCGGCGCCGAATTCGACACCGACAAATTCCGCGCATTCCTTGCTGAGCAGACCGATCTCGGGCCCAAGCAGTGGCCGTCCTACGTCCGGGTCGGCACGAACCTGCCGCGAACGGCGACCTACAAGGTGCTCAAGCGGCAACTGTCGGCCGAGGGTCTGGACTGCGCAGACCCGGTGTGGCCCATCCGGCGGTGAACAGCTTTCACGCGTTGTCGAGTCGGCTTTCCGCGGAGGTCGGCATCGCGATTGCCTCGGTCGGGTCCAGTCCTGTTTGTCTTGGCACGTGGTCGTCCGGCGTCGCCTGGTCGACCAGCAAGGTGCCGCTGGTGATCGCGGCGTCACGGGCCGGGGTGGGTAGTCACGAGCTTGTGGCCCAGACGATTACCCAGTCGGACAACGCTGCTGCCGAAGAACTCTGGTCACGGCTGGGTGATCCCGCCAGTGCGGCGCAGCAGGTACAAGACGTGATCCGCGAGGCCGGCGACCCGGCCACCGTGGTGGAATCACGACGACTCCGCGAAGGGTATACCGCCTTCGGGCAGACGAAATGGTCACTGGCCGACCAAGCCCGGTTCGCGGCCGGACTTGCGCAGGTTGCCGAAGCGTCGGCCGTCGTCGATCTAATGCGCGGGCTGGCGACCGACCACCGCTGGGGCCTGGCCGCCAAAGGCTTTGCCGCGAAAGGTGGTTGGGGCCCTGGCCTGGCCGAGGACTACCTGGTCCGCCAGTTCGGGATCATCCCGACAGCATCCGGCTCGGTGGGCGTCGCTATTGCTGCCGAGGTTCACGAAGGCGAGTACGAGGCCGGGGTCGACGTCGTCAATATGCTGGCCAGCTGGGTCGTCGATGAAGCGCTAAGCCAGCAATGACGGTACGACGGCCTCGACCAGGTGTGGACCGGGTTCGGCGAACGCCGCGCGCAGTGCGTCGGCGAATTCCTCGGCGGTGGTGGCCCGCCGAGCCGGCACGCCCATACCTTCGGCGATCTTGACGAAATCCATTGTCGGGCGCGATATATCAAGAAGATCGAGCGCTTTGGGGCCTGGCGTCGCGCCCGCCCCGACCCGCTGCAGTTCGAGCCGAAGGATGTCATAGGCACCGTTGTTGTAGATGACGGTGGTGACATCGAGGTTTTCCCGCGCCTGGGTCCACAGACCTGAGATCGTGTACATCGCAGATCCGTCGGATTCCAGACACAACACCGGCCGGTCGGGTGCGGCGACAGCGGCCCCGACGGCGGCCGGGATTCCGTAGCCGATCGCCCCGCCGGTCAGGGTCAACCAGTCGTGTGCGGGCGCGCCGGCGGTCGCTGCCGTCAGCGGCACACTGGAGGTGTTGGACTCGTCAACGACGATCGCGTTCGCCGGCATCAGTGCACCGACCACATCGGCGACCGAGACGGCGGTCAGTGCGCCGGTCGGCAGTGGGGGGCGGGACAGTGCTGCGACGCCAGCTGTGGTGCCGGGCGCGATGTCATCAGCCAGCGCCGCCAAAGCTGCTGCGGAACCGGTGGCTCCGGCGAGTACATGAACGCTGCAACCCTCCGGCACCAGATCACTCGGCTTGCCGGGGTAGGCGAAGAACGACACCGGCGACGCCGCCCCGGCCAGGATCAGATGCTTGGTGCCCTCGAGTTGGGCCACCACGGCCTCGGCGAAATACGGGATCCGTTCGACCGCCGGGATCCCGGCCCCGCGCTCCAGCCGGGTCGGAAATGTCTCGCAATACCAACGGGTTCCGGTGGCCTCGGCAATCCGGGCAGCCGCCGTCAGTCCTGCGCCGCGGGTGGCATCGCCCCCGATCAGGAGCACAGTGGGCTCGTCGGATCGCAGGACTGCGGCGGCGGTTTCGACGGCGTCCGCGTCGACGTCAGGCTGCTTCGGCTGGCGCGGCGATGTCTCGCCGATCTGGGCGCCGTCCGTCCACGACGTGTCGGCGGGCAGGATCAGCGTCGAAATCTGGTTATTGGCAGCAGTTTCTGCGATTGCCTCGGCCGTGTCGGCTGCGACGTCGGCGGTGTCGCTCGTCCGGTGCACCCAGCCCGAGACACTGCCGGCGAGGGCGTCGATGTCGGATTCCAGTGGGGCGTCGTACTTCTTGTGATAGGTCGCGTGGTCGCCGACGACGACCACCATCGGGACGCGGGCGCGTCGGGCGTTGTGCAGGTTGGCCAGCCCGTTGCCCAGGCCGGGCCCCAGATGCAGCAGCACCGCGGCGGGCCGGCCGGCGATGCGTGCATAACCGTCGGCCGCTCCGGTGGCGATGCCCTCGAAGAGGGTCAGCACGCCGCGCATCTGGGGAACGGTGTCCAAGGCCGCGACGAAGTGCATCTCAGACGTGCCGGGGTTGGCGAAGCACACGTCGACACCGCCGTGGACCAGGGTATTGATCAGAGCCTGCGCGCCGTTCACCCACGCAGCCTAGCCCGCACGGCTAGAGCGCTAAAGCCGCCCGCGCGCAGACACCGGTCCGCTGCGCGTGGCCGCCACCGAACAACACCACATGGGCGAGCAGCGCAAAAAGCTGATGCAGCCCGATCCGCGCGCGCCAACCCGGTCGCAGCGGGTGCACTCGCTGGTAGCCCTCGACAATGTCGTCGTAGTGCGGGCAGCCGAACAGCGCGAGCATGGCCAGGTCGTTCTCCCGGTGACCGCCGTGTGCGGCCGGGTCGATGAGCACCACCCCGTCCGGCGTCCACATCACGTTGCCGCCCCACAGATCGCCGTGCAGCCGGGCGGGCGGATCCGCGTCGTCGAAGTCGCCGGCGCGGCATCGTGTCGCCACGGAGTCGATCGCGGCACGGGTCGACGCATCGAGCCGGGCCGCCGCGCGTTCGGTCATCGGTGCCAGCCGCTCGTCGGCGTAGAAGTCGCCCCATCGCCGGTGGCGCCGCAGCGACATCGGCAGCGGCTGCGACAGCGGCCC
>NZ_DATNJW010000578.1:0-7341 GCF_035603715.1 Mycobacterium sp.
TGGCTGGGGCGAACGCGGCGGACGGCCATCAGATGTGCCTCAGTTCAGCCGTAGTTCGCCGACGGCGCGTTGCTGATCGGATTGATGCTTGAGCACGACACCCATGGTGGCGGCGATGGTCGCGTCGTCGATGGTGTCCAAGCCGAGCGCCAATATCGTGCGACCCCAGTCGATGGTCTCCGCGACCGACGGCAGCTTCTTGAGCTGCATGCCGCGCAGCACCCCGATGATGCGCACCAGCTCTTCGGCAATGTGGCCGGGCAGCTCGGGCACGCGGGACAACAGGATTCGACGTTCCAGGTCGGGGCTGGGGAAGTCGATGTGCAAGAACAGGCAGCGCCGTTTGAGCGCTTCGGAGAGTTCGCGGGTGGCGTTGGACGTCAGCACCACGAACGGTGTCCGCTCGGCGGTGATGGTGCCCAACTCGGGGACCGTGACGGCGAAGTCTGACAGCACCTCCAGCAGCAGACCCTCGATTTCGATGTCGGCCTTGTCGGTCTCGTCGACCAGCAGCACGGTGGGTTCGGTGCGCCGGATCGCGGTCAGCAGCGGACGGGAGAGCAGGAATTCCTCGGTGAAGACGTCGGTCTTGGTCTTGTCCCAGTCATCGGACCCGGCCTGGATACGCAGAATCTGCTTGGCGTGGTTCCACTCATAGAGCGCGCGGGCCTCGTCGACACCTTCGTAGCACTGCAGGCGGACCAGACCGGATCCGGTCGCCTGCGCCACGGCGCGGGCCAATTCGGTCTTGCCGACCCCGGCCGGGCCCTCTACCAGCAGGGGCTTGCCCAGCCGGTCGGCGAGGAAAACGGCTGTCGCAGTGGCAGTATCGGGCAGGTATCCGGTTTCGGCCAGCCGACGACCGACGTCTTCGATATCGGCGAACAGCGGGGCGGACCGCGCAGGCACACTCACGTTTGTGTTTCTCCTCAGCTATGTCAGACCGGGCGGGTCTGGCCGTCTCCCCAACCGATCCATTTGGTCGAGGTAAGTTCCGAAAGCCCCATCGGGCCGCGGGCGTGCAGCTTCTGGGTGGAGATGCCGATCTCGGCACCGAAACCAAACTGCTCGCCGTCGGTGAACGAGGTCGACGCGTTCACCATCACCGCGGCCGCATCGACTCCTTCGGTGAACCGTTGGGCAGCAGCCATATTGGAGGTGACGATGGCCTCGGTGTGCCCGGTCCCGTATTCGTTGATGTGGGCGATGGCCTCATCGACACCGTTGACGACCGCGACCGCGATGTCCATCGACAGGTATTCGCGACGCAGGTTGGCGTCGTCGGGATCGAGATGCACGGTCACACCGGCATCTTGAAGCGCATTGATCAGCCGCGGCAATGCCTGGTCGGCGACCGCCGCGTCGACCAGCAACGTCTCGGCCGCATTACAGACACTTGGGCGACGAGTCTTGGAGTTCAGCAGGATCCGTTCTGCCATCTCCAGATTGGCGGCGTCGTGGACGTAGACATGACAGTTTCCGACACCGGTCTCGATGGTCGGCACATGTGCGTCGCGGACCACCGCATCGATCAGTCCCGCTCCCCCACGCGGGATCACCACGTCGACCAATCCACGTGCCTGAATCAGATGAATGACGGTGGAGCGGTCGGCCGGCGACACGAGCTGAACGGCATCAGCAGGTAGATCCTCGCTGACGAGCGCTGCGCGAAGCACGTCGACCAGCGCCTGATTGGAATTCACCGCCGATGCGCTTCCGCGCAGCAGCGCAGCGTTACCGGACTTGAGCGCCAAACCAAAGGCGTCGACGGTGACGTTGGGCCTGCCCTCATACACGATCCCAATCACGCCGAGCGGAACTCGCTGCTGGCGCAGGGCCAACCCGTTGGGCAGCGTATAGCCACGCAGCACCTCGCCCACCGGATCGGGTAACCCGGCGACTTGGAGCAGCCCGGCGGCGATTCCCTCGACGCGCTGTGGGTTCAACGCCAGCCGGTCGAGCATCGCGGCCGGAGTCCCGTCGGCCTGCGCCACACGGAGATCCTCACCGTTGGCCGCCAGGATGCGGTCGGTCTGGGCCACAATCTCCTCCGCGGCGACGCGCAGCGCGTGGTCTTTGGCAACCGTCGGCAGCGAGGCCAGCGCACGGGCGGCGACCCGGGCCCGGCGCGCGGCGTCGTGCACCTGCTGGCGCAGGTCAGGAGACGAGAATGCATGCACACTCATTAACCCAGGGTAATCAGTGTGGTGCGGCTCGGTTGACGCGGCTCCATGCAGACGTCCCAGCGGACATGATTTTGGTGCGTCGCCACGCAGCAAAACGTGTTCAGTGGTGGCCGTCTTTCTGGCCGCAGTTACGATACGGCCTTACCTAGAGCGCTAACTCGTCAGCCGTCAACAATCCGAATCGAGACTCGATTGGTTCGCCGTCGTATTGGCCGTCGCTTGGGCGGCGCCGTGGGTGCGCTGCTGGGCGCCGCATTCCTGCCTACAGCCGTAGCCTTCGCCGACAGCTACGAGATCATTGCCGATCCGAGTTCCACCGAACTGATCACCGGGTTTTTCGGCGATCCCACGACTCCTCCCGCGGTCGCCGGAAGCATCCAGGGACAGCAGGTTTTCGAGGTTTATGACACGACGACCGGTCAGACGGTAGGAAGCTTCGACGCAGACGAGAGCACCCAGCCGTCTCTGTACGGCGCCGCCAACGAGTTACTCCTGGTCACCAAGGACCTGTCAGGCACTACGGGCATCGCGAGCGGGGATACTCCGCCAGTCGGCTCGGTGATCGACATCGCCAATTACGGCGGTGGCTACGAGACCATTTACTCCGCCCTCACCCCGCCCGGCGGCGACGTGGTCACGGACTCCTGGACCAACCCCTTCGGGGGCGGGTCCATTCCGGCCACTTATGACGTAGCCGTAGGTCTTGGCACTGACTCCCAGGACGCCCCACCCGTGCACCTCATCGACGGCTACGAGCTCGCTCCGGCCGCCGGGGCCAGCGAAAATATCACCTCAGTGACCGGGATGCCGCCTGCAGACCTCGCCGTCGAGGGAAATCAGCTATTCGACGTTTACAACGCCGCCGGCGACCAAGCGATGGGCTCGTTCGAAGGCGAGGTAACCAACACGTCGGATGTCTTGCTCAACTACACCGAGGAAATCCTTGTCACCCAGGACGTCTCGGGCACCGTGGGTAGCGCTGCCGGGGACACGCCAGCGGTCGGCACCCTGTACAACGTCTTCTACTTTTTCGGTGACAGCTCGTTTTACAACCTCTACTCGGTGACACCTTCGTCGTCAGGCGACGTCGTCTCGGATGTGTTGGTGAGCCCCTATGGCGAAATCAGTATTCCCATCCCGTATGACGCAGACACGGCGCTGACCGTCGACTCATTTACGGTCCCTTCTTCCGACGAGAGCATCATTCCGGTCGGCAGCGATCAGATCTTCGGAATCAACGGGGTCCCGCCATTGAACTCAAGCGTCGAGATGTATCAAGAATTCGCGGTCGAGGACGCGTCCGGCAACACCATCGGAAACTTCGACGCCGACGTCACCACCACCACCGGCCTGCTCGCCAGTTCGACCGAGTCGGTTCTGGTCACCGCCGACTCGGGCACCGTAGGCACTGCCGCGGGCGACCTGCCGCCGGTCGGCTCGGTGTTCGAGGTGGACAACTTCGGATTCGGCTACGAAACCGTCTATTCCGACCTCGTCTCGACGACCGGCGCGAACGTGATCTCGGAGACCTTGGTGACACCGATGGGCGACTTCGCCATCAACCCCACCATGGACTTCGCCGCCAACGTCGCCGACGGCTCATTCTTTGTCCCAAGCTGGCTCGCCGACTTGGCTTCCAACCTTTTCTGACCCACGTCATTTCGCTGCTCGTACAACCCGCGATGTTTCTTTTCGCCGGTCTTCGATGATGCGACCCAACTCTTGCAGCAGTAACGGCGTACGCAGCACCAGATCTTCGATGTGCTCACGAGCGATCTGCAGCGCGGTCACCTCTTCCAGGGCGTACGCGCCCGACGAACTCGGTTGACGGGTGAGCGTGGTCAGCCCGAGGAACGACCCTTCCTCCAGCAGGCTCAGGGGAACGACCGAGCCGTCTTCGGTGGTCGTGGTCAGGCGGATGCTGCCGTCGATCAAAAACGTCATCGCCGTGGGCACTTCGCCGACGTACTGCACGACTTCGTCGGTGCCGTACCGAACCATTTTCGCGTGCGGAATCAGTGCCTGCTGATCGGTGAGACTCAACCGCAAAGCCGGCGCCACGACGGTTCGCATCGCCATCTGCACCCGTGCGGGTGTCGAGAACTCGTCGGTGGCACCGTCGAGGTGCAGATCCTCCCGCCGTGCCGCGTACCAGATCCACCGCAGGAACGTCGCTTTCGCGGCGCCGTCCTCGGCAGGCGACTTCAGCGCGACGCTGACCTCGTACTCGCCGACACCGCTGGTCGTGGCCGTCGGCACGACTTCGGGTTTGCGTTGCGGCAGCGCAGTCGCGACCCGTATCAGCAGTCGGCGCACCCGCTCGGGCGGGTCGTCCACCGAGAACGTCGTCGCGATCGACAACTTGTGCGCGCCGGGCGGACGACTCATGTTCGTGAACGAAGTGGCAGCCAGCACCGAGTTCGGCGTGATCTGCAATCCGTGGCCGGTCTGGATGTGGACGGCACGCCAGTTCGCTTCCACGATGCGTCCGCGCGCCGCCGGAGTGTCCAGCCAGTCGCCAATCCGAAACGGCTGCTCGAACAACATGAACAAGCCCGACACGATCTGACCGACGGAGTTCTGCAGCATCAGGCCGATGACCACCGAGGTCACGCCCAGCGCGGTAAACAAGCCGGCGACGCGTACACCCCAGACGTAGGAGAAGATGAGCGCCAGGCCGATCGCAATCAGCAAAAACCTTGTGACGTCCCGGAATATCGTCGGCACCCGCTTGCGCCAGGTACCCTCGGGCGCGCCCTCGAACACTGTGGCGTTGAGGCCGGACAACACCAGTAGCAACACCACGAAGCCGAATATCGTCGCCAGCATGCGCACCGAGTTGTACTGCGCGGGCACCCTTGCGATCTCGACAAGGAGTATCAACAGCGCTGCCAACGGCACGATGTAACGGCGCAGCAGATTGACCGGTCCGGCCAATGCGCTGTGCCTGCGTGCCAGGAAGTTGTGCCATTCGGTGAGGCTGATCAGCAGGAAAGGCAGCCCGAGCGCCAACCCACCCGCCCAATACAACCACGACGAGTCCACGGCGATCACCTGCGATCCGCCAGCCGCCAGATCGGCTGTTCGGAGCCGCCGACGGTAACGCTTCCGGCCGGGGTGAACTGGCGGATGTCGCGCATCACCTCGTATACCTCCGAGGTGACGTAGACGCCAGAATCCGATGCGCCACTGCGCATCTGGTGCGCCAAATTCACCGCGGCGCCCCACATGTCGTAGATGACGCTGGACCTGCCGACCAATCCGCTGATCACGTTGCCGGTGTTGACGCCGGCCCGAACGCTGAGGTGATAGCCCTTACCGCTGTTGAAGCGCTCGATGATGCGCTGCATCTCGATGGCGAAGTCGATGGTTCGGGGCACGCTGTCCAGTCGCGGCACGTTCAATCCGCAGCTGGCCAGGTAGCCGTTATGCACGGTGCGAATCGGCTCGACGCCAAGGGTTTCGGCCGCCGAATCGAGCTCGCGCATCAACTCGTCGACGATCCCGACCAATTCGTCGCCGGACAAACCGATCGAGATCTCGTCGAGGCCGATGATGTCGGCGAAGATGATGGTGACGTCCTGGTGCTCTTGAGCGATGGTTTCCTCGCCATCGCGGTAGCGCTGCGCTACGGTTTCGGGCATCAGCGACAGCAGCAAGCGGTCGTTTTCATCGCGCTGCTCGGTGAGCAAGCCTTCCTTGATCTTCAGATTCCGGCTCATCTCATTGAAAGCGACTGTGAGAGAGCCGATTTCATCTCTTGAGGTGACCGGTATCGTCACCTCGTAGTTGCCGGCGCTGATTTCTTCCGCCCCGGCCCGCAGTCGCCGGATGGGCTGCACGAACACATGGGCGATCAGCATCGCGACCACGCAGAGGACGAAAACCAGCGCCGCCGCCGTCACGATGAGCGTCCGGGTGAATGCCTCGATCCGTGCATTGGCCTCGGCGCTGTCCCGGGTCGCCAAGATCGACCACCGCAGGTCTGAGTTCGGCACCTCCAGCGGACCATAGGCCGCGAGTTCATGGTCGCCCAGATAGCCGGTATCCATCACCGTTCCGGTCTGGCCCCGTTGGGCGGCGCGAAACGCCTCGGTCTGCACCGGCTGGACCAGTGTGGTGCCGTGCCACCGTAACGCTTTGGCGACGATGTCTGGCGGTGTGCCCGCGGCGATCGCGTCGCGTTGATATTTCTCGGGGTCTTGCAGAAACAGCCGGGAGTCAGAACGCATCAGGCCGTCCGGACCGGCGAGGTAGGTCTCCGCCGTCGCACCCATGCCAGCGGTTTTCCAGTGCTGATCGGCGGTCATGATTCGGTTGACTTTCGAGATCGGCAGCGGAAGCGCCATCACTCCCGCCGCCTTGCCTCCCACGTCGATCGGTGACACCAGCCACGCAATGGGCATTCCGGCGGCAGGCTGAAACGCCTCAAAGTCGGTGATCCACACGAAATCGACGGCGTCGGCGGCGATCGCCTTCTCATAGGCATTGCCCAGGTTGGATTCGCGGTACGGGCCGGTGAGGATGTTGGTGCCCAGCGCTGGGCCTTTGTTCACGTTGTAGATCACATTGCCACGGGTGTCGAGCAACATTGCGTCACGGTATTCGAAGCGGGTCGCGATCTCGCGAAAGTAGTTGTTGAAGCGTGCATTCGCGGCCGACCATGCGCTGCCGTCGCCCGCGTCGTCGGGCGCCGGCGACGTGGCCGACGACCGGATCGTGTAACGGGTTTGGAGATATCTCTGGGCGTTGCTGCTGGGCAACAGCGCGGCCATGTCCAGCTTCTGGCCGGTTGTCTGCTGGATCGGTTTGATCAGCTTGTTGGTGTAGTAGGTCTCCAATCCCTGCTGCTCGCCGGGATCGGTCGGCGCGTCGGCCAATTGGTCGAATCCGGCGGTGAAGGCAGTCACGGCTTCTTCGGCGGTCGACCCGCGGGTGTAAACGATCAGCGAATTCGTCAGGTCGGCGAACAACATTTCAATCGCGCGCTTCTGCGCTTCGCGCAGTTGTGTCATGCGTTCGGCGGCGACCGGCATCAGCAAGCGTCGCCCGGATACATATTCGACCGCGCCAATCACGCCCAACGAGGCCAGGCTGGATACCAGCAGGATCAGCATGATCTTCGACTGAATGCTCAACCGGGACAGTGGCCGCC
>NZ_DATNJW010000579.1:0-12231 GCF_035603715.1 Mycobacterium sp.
GGCGACGAACTCGGTGAGCATCGCCCGCTCGTCGGCTTCATCATGACCGGGGAAAATCAGCAGCGACGTGATTACCCGGACCAGCCAGCGGCCGCGTCCCGCAACGTTGGCGGGGTGGTCGTCGCCGAGCGAGCTGACGAATGCGGCCGCCAGTGCGGTGATCACGTCGGACTGCTCGGCCAACTCGGCGCCCAGCGGGGGAGCGGTCGTCGCGAACCAGGCTGACAGCGCCGGGCTTTCGCGGACCAGGCGAAGCGTGGTGACGATGCCGGTCACCAGCCGCTCCCGCGGGTCCTCGATGTCGTCGACGTCGATTGACTCGGAGAGCCGATGGGTTTCGCGGGCCACGTAGGCAGTGCGCAGCGCTTCACGGTTCTCGAAATAGCGGTACAGCGTCGCGCGGGAACACCCTGCGGCCTTGGCGATCTCGTTCATGCCCACCGAACCGGGATCGTGGCGGGTGAACAACTCCTCGGCGGCGTCGAGGATGCGATCGGCGGCCACCTCGGTGCGGCGTTCGGCGAGCCAGTCGTTGGCCGCCATCTACGACGTGACCCGGAGCGGGACCGATAGCGGACGTCGCACATAGCTGCCGCCGGCCCAGACAATGCCCGCCTCGTTGACCTCGAAATCAGGGCAGCGCGACAGTAATTCGGTCAACGCGACCCTTGACTGCATTCGGGCCGCGGCAGCACCCAGACAATGGTGTGCGCCGTGGCTGAAGGTCAGGATGTTGCGCGGGCAGCGGGTGACGTCGAGTTCGCCCGCGTCCGGGCCGTATTGGCGCTCGTCACGGTTTCCCGAGCCGTAGACCAGCAGCACCCGGCGACCAGCCGGCACGGTGGTGTCGCCGATCGTCACGTCGCGAGTGACGGTGCGGGCCAAGGCCTGCGCCGGTGAGGTGAGCCGCAAGAACTCGTCGACGGCGTCCGGGATGCCGTCGAGGTTGTCCACCAACAACTCTCGCTGATCAGGCCGTTGGTGGAGTAGCGGCATCGACCCGCCGAGCATCCCGGTCACGGTGTCGTTGCCGCCGGTGACCATGGTGAACGTGAAGCCCAATATCGATAAGACGCCGGCGATGTCGCCGTCGGCGCCGACCCCGGCGGCGACCAGGTGCGAGATGGTGTCGTCCTCGGGTTCGGTCCGTCGCCGTTCGATCAGTTGGGTGAAGTAGGCCATCATCGACCCGACCGCGTCGCCGACGGTTTCCAGCGCGCCGGCAACGCCGCCGTCGGCGGTGTTGGCCGCCACAATCGCCTGGGTCCAGCCGTCGAACTGTGTCCAATCCTCCTCGGGCACTCCGAGGTAGTGCGCGACCACCATCGACGGCAGCGGCTTGAACAGTTCGGCGACGATGTCGCCACCACCGTTGGCGCGTAGCCGCTCGATGCGCTCGACGACGAACTCGCGCACCTTGGGCTCCACCGCCTCGACCTGGCGCGGCGTGAATCCGCGTGACACCAATTTGCGGAACTCGGTGTGCACCGGTGGATCTTGCATCACGAACGGCGGATTGTCCTTCAGCCCAATCATTTCCAGATCGCCGTAGTTGACGGTCAACCCCTTGGCGGAGGAGAACGTCTCGTGGTCACGCGCCGCGGCCCAGATGTCGGCGTGCCTGGTCAGCACGTAGTAATCGTCCTCGGGCTTGTGCGCGGGCACCACGTGGTGCACCGGATCGTGATCGCGCAGCGCGCGGTACATCGGCCACGGGTTGGGCCAGGTCTCGGCGTTGGCGAGCTGGAAGCGAGGCGCGCGAGACAAAGTCGACGTCATGTCTTATTGATACGACAATGAGCTAAGTGTGTCAACGGTCGCGAGCCTCAAGGATGTGTCGATTGCCTGGGCGCCGGAAAGCGGCATTCACTGGACAGCGGGCGGACCTCGGGCCTGTACTTAGGTCACATCCTCACGGGTTACCGGGAAATCACGGAGGCAGGCATGGCGAAGGCGGGCGGTCGGGCGAGTCATGGCAAGACGCTGGAAGAGCGAGCGCAGGCCGGGCCGGGCGCGGATCTCGTTCTCGAGGGCGGGGGAGTCAAGGGGATCGGCCTGGTCGGGGCCGTCCTGACCCTGCATGAGGCCGGTTTTGTCTTCCCCCGGATCGGGGGCACGTCGGCCGGCGCCATTGTGGCCGCCCTTATCGCCGCATACCAGGTCAAGAAAGTCCCGCTCACCCAGCTTCAGACGGACATGGCCGAGCTGGACTACACCCAGTTCATGCAGAAGACCTGGGCCGAGAAGCACCTGGGCCTACTCGGGAACGCCACCGCGCTGCTGAGCCACCAGGGCCTATACGCCAGCTCCTACGTCCAGGAGTGGCTCACCTCGAAGCTGGAGCCGCTGGGCATCCGCACTTTCGCTGACCTCAAGATCACCGGGGACGAGGGCACCGGCCTGGCCCCGTACCAGCGCTATCGGCTGGTCACCCACACCTCGGACCTGAGCCGCGGCGCCCTGGTCCGGCTTCCCTGGGACCTGCCCTACTACCTTCTGAGCGGCGAGGATCAGGCTGATCCGACCCGCCAGGTCGCGGCCATCGACAGCTACCCGATCGTGGACGCGGTCCGCGCGTCGATGTCGATCCCGTTCTTCTTCCAGCCCTTCGAGCAGAAGACGGCCCTGGGCGCCTGCACCTGGGTCGACGGCGGGCTCTTGCAGAACTTCCCGGTCACCGTGTTCGACCGGACCGACGGCCGGCCGAACCGGTGGCCGACGTTCGGGATCAAGCTCTCGTCGCGTCCAGGGCTGAACACCCCGGACGTGCCGGTGCAGGGCGATCTCCGCGAGATCATCTCGATCGCGCAGACGGCCATGGGCGAGTGGAACCGCTATCCGCTGGCCGATGGGGGCGTCGGCGCGCGGACGGTGTTCGTTGACACGATGGGCATCGCCGCCACCGATTTCGGGCTGACGACCGACCAGCGTGACAAGTTGTTCGCCAACGGCCAGGCCGCGGCGGCCAAGTTCCTGACCGACTGGGCCAAGGCTTACCCGCCCGCCGCGACACCACCGGTGCAGAAATCGCCGACATCGACCTGACGGATTCTTCTGCGCCGCGAGCTAGATTTGCCAGTCGTTGGAGCCGTCGTGCCTGGAGTAGGTGCCGCCGCTGGTGTTGGCCACCACAATGGGATCACCGGCGTTGAAGTTGTCGAAGAACCATTTCGCGTTGGTCGGGCTGATGTTGATGCAGCCATGACTGACGTCGCGCTTGCCCTGGTCGTCCACCGACCACGGCGCGCTGTGTACGAAGTCGCCGCTGTCATCGAAGCGGACGGCTAGCTCGACCGTTGTCTTGTATCCGTACGTTGAGCCGACCGGCACGCCGTAGGTCGAGGAATCCATGACCACCGACGGCATCTTCTCTTGGACGTAGTAAGTGCCGTTCGGGGTTTGATGGCCGCCCGAAGCCATCCCCATCGACATCGGAATGGTCTTCTCCACGGCCCCATTGCGGGTGACGGTCAGTTGGTGCGTGGTGTCGTCGGCCGTAGCCAGCAGGCTGTCTCCGGTTTGGAAGCTGGACACTGTGCCACCCGCATCGACGGTCACCGCGGTGTGCGCGGGCCAAAAGTTCAGCGGACGCCAGCGCAGCTGCGTCGGCTTCATCCAGTAGAACTTGCCGGGAACCGGCGGGACCGACGAGATGTGGACGGCGCCTTCGGCTGCGCCCGCGTCATCGACGAGCCCCGGGAAATTGATGATGATCGGCTGGGCCACACCCACTGTCGCCCCGTTGGCAGGGACCAACCTCGGCGGCGCGAACGGCGCCGCGCCGGTGAACGGTGTCGGGTCCTGGCCCGCACCGGGGCCTGGTGGATCGCCGGGAGGCGGATCCGCTATCGCCGGACCTGCGCCCAGCGCCAGCGCGAAGCCCAATATCGAAGCCACTCCGGCTGCCTTCAGAGCGGGGAAGAGGCTTCCCCTCGTCGAGCCCAGCATCTATGTCCCTCCAGTCTCATCGTCGAATCAGTCTTGCATGGCGCCCCACGCCCCGTCCGGGCGTTGATTTTCGCTCGAAGGCGGGCAAAAGGCACTCGTCTCGGCACGTCGCTTGAGATATGTCAGACCCCCGCGCCCGGGTTCAAGATGCCCTGCGGGTCCAACGCGTCCTTGATGCGGCGGTTGAGCGCCATGGCGTCCGGGCCCAGGTAGCGACTTAGCCAGGGATGCTTGAGCCGACCCACCCCGTGTTCGCCGGTGATCGTGCCGCCCAGATCCATGGCGAGATCCATGATCTCGCCGTACGCCAACTGGGCCCGCTCGCTCATCGCGACGTCGTCGGGGTCATACACGATCAGGGGATGGGTGTTGCCGTCGCCAGCGTGCGCGATCACCGCGATCATCAGGTCGCGCTGCTCAGCAATGCGAGCGATCCCACCGACCAGGTCGGCCAGCGCCGGCAAAGGCACGCCGACGTCTTCGAGTAGCAGCGGCCCCTTCTCCTCGACTGCGGGGATGGCGAATCGGCGGGCAGCGACGAACGCCTCGCCCTCGTCCGGGTCGTCGGTCGAAAAGACTTCCGTCGCACCGAATTCGGTAAACGTCGCGGCCATGAACTCGGCGTCGTCCCTACCCGCTTGGCCGCGTTCGTCGGAGGTGCCGACCAGCATCGCGGCCGCACCGCGGTCCAGGCCCATCCGCAGCTTGTCCTCGACCGCGTTGATGGTGGCCGAGTCCATGAACTCCAGCATCGCCGGGCGCAGCCGTGAGGTCACCCCGAGCACCGCCTTGGCGGCGGCTTCAATCGAGGCGAAGTTGGCGACCACCGTGCTCATCGGCTGCTGTGGCGGCACCAATCGCAGCGTCACCTCGGTGATGACACCCAGTGTGCCTTCGCTGCCGACGAACAACTTGGTCAGGCTCAGTCCCGCAACGTCTTTGAGCCGGGGGCCGCCCAGCCGGACCGCGGTGCCGTCGGCCAAAACGACCTGCACGCCGAGGACGTAGTCAGTGGTGACGCCGTATTTCACGCAGCACAGGCCGCCGGCGTTGGTCGCGATGTTGCCGCCGATGCTGCAGATTTCGTACGACGACGGGTCGGGCGGATACCACAGGCCGTGTTCGGCGACCGTCTTCTTGACCTCGGCGTTGAGCAGCCCCGGCTGGCAGACCGCGGTCCGGGTGACCGGATCGACGACGATGTCGCGCATCTTTTCCGTGGACAGCACGATCCCGCCGTCCACTGCGGTCGCGCCGCCCGACAGGCCGGTGCCCATACCGCGGGTCACCACCGGAACGTGGTTGGCGGTGGCCCACCGCAGCACGGTCTGAACCTCTTCGGTCCGCCGCGGGCGCACCACGGCGAGCGGCTTTCCGGCCGACGGATCCAGGGCACGGTCCTGCCGGTAGCCCTCGGTGATCGCGGGATCGGTGACGACCGTTCCCTCGGGCAGCTCGGCGATCAGGCCGGCCAGCGCGTCTGCGGCCATGGCCTCGATCTTACGGAGATCCTCATACCACCCGACCGGCGCGTTCGTGCACAGTGGAACGGTGAACCTCGCCCATCCGCGGACCGGTGCGCTCTTCGACTCCCCGGTGCCGCCAGGCAGCGGGTGGCCTGGCGATCCCGCGACGGCGCGCACGGCGGTCGCGTCGGATCAGGCGCAGGTGGTGGCGATGGCCGCCGCCACGAAAACGTTGGCCCAGCTCGACGCCGAGGTGTCGGTGTGCCGGGCCTGTCCGCGGCTGGTCGAGTGGCGCGAGGAGTCGGCGCTGGCAAAACGGCGGTCGTTCGCCGATCAACCGTATTGGGGTAGGCCGGTGCCGGGATGGGGCGCCGACCGTCCGCGGGTGTTGATCGTCGGCCTGGCTCCGGCGGCCAACGGCGCCAACCGGACTGGCCGGGTTTTCACCGGCGACCGGTCCGGCGATGTGTTGTATGCGGCAATGCACCGGGCTGGCCTGGCGAGCTCACCGATCGCCGTCGACGCCGCCGACGGCCTGACGCTCAACGGCACCCGGGTGGTGGCCGCGGTGCGGTGCGCGCCGCCGGCGAATGCGCCGACGCCGGCGGAGCGATCAACCTGTGCGCCGTGGCTGACCGCCGAGTGGCAGCTGGTGGGCGGCGACGTGCGAGTGATCGTGGCGCTGGGCGCATTTGGCTGGCGCTCTGCGCTCGACATGATTCGAGCCGGCGGTGGCGAGGTGCCCAGGCCGCAGCCGAAATTCGGCCACGCGGCCACCGCGACCGTGCAGGCCGCTCACGGCGAGGTAGTACTGCTGGGCTGCTACCACCCCAGCCAGCAGAACACCTTCACCGGCAAACTGACCCCCGCGATGCTCGACGACATCTTCGCGAAGGCGAACGAGATGGCGGAACTATCCAGGTGAGCGCCGACGTTGACCCCACCATGCGGCTTTCCGTTCTCGACCTTGTCCCCGTCCGCACCGACCAGAGCACCGCGGACGCACTGGCAGCCACCGTGCGCCTGGCCCAAACCGCCGACCGCCTGGGCTACACGCGCTACTGGCTGGCCGAACACCACAACATGCCCTCGGTCGGTGCCACCAGCCCGCCGGTGCTGATCGCCTACCTGGCGGCACAGACCACCCAGCTACGGCTGGGCTCCGGCGGCGTGATGCTGCCCAACCACGCGCCGCTCGCGGTCGCCGAGCAATTCGCACTGCTGGAAGCCGCTGCCCCGGGTCGCATCGACCTCGGCATCGGGCGCGCTCCCGGCTCGGATCCGGTGACGTCGGTGCTGTTACGCGGGCCCGCCGGGCGGGACGACCGCGACATCGACCAGTTTCCGCAGTACCTGGACCACGTGCGGGCGATGATGAGCGCTCGCGGCGTGCCGGTGCAACTGCGCGGCGGCGACGACTACATCCTCAAGGCCACTCCCGCAGCGGCGAGCGAACCTCGGCTGTGGCTGCTCGGGTCGTCGATGTACTCCGCGCAACTGGCCGCGGCCAAGGGCTTGCCCTATGTGTTCGCCCACCACTTCTCCGGCCAGGGGACCGAAGAGGCGCTGGCGCTCTACCGGTCCGAGTTCGTGCCCAGTGAGCTGGCCGCCGAACCGGTGACCTTCCTGACCGTCAACGCGGCGGTGGCCGAAACCCGTGATGAGGCAACGGCTTTGATTCTGCCCAACCTGCACATGATGGCCCGGTTGCGGACCGGGCAGCCACTGGGGCCGGTGGAACTGGTCGAGGATATCCGCGGCACGGAGCTGACACCGCAGCAGCAGCACATCGTCGACAGCGGACTCAAACGCGCCGTCGTCGGGTCGCCCGCCGAGGCCGCCGAACAGCTGACTGCGCTGGCAGAGCGGTTCGGCGTCGACGAGGTGATGGTGCATCCGGTCGCGTCGGCGCACCGCGGCACCGATCCGGCGACTGCCCCCGCTCGCGAGACGACGCTGGAACTGCTGGCCAAAGAGCTGTTTTAAGCCGGCTTGAGGATCACGACGGGGATGGGCCGCGACGTCTTCTTCTGATACGCCACGTAGCGGTTGCTGTTGTTCTTGTTGACGATCTGCCATAGCCGCGCATAGTCCGGATCATCGGGTAGTACGGGTTTGGCTGTCACGTCGAAACGCTTTGGTCCGACATTGATTTCGACGTTCGGATTGGCCTTCAGGTTGTGGTACCAGCCCGGCGCCTTCGGATAGCCGCCTTTCGAAGCGACGATCAAGTAGTTCCCGCCGTCGCGGGCATAGCTCAGCGACGTCGTGCGGGCCGTGCCGGTTTTGGCGCCGACGGTGTGCAACAGCAGGCTGGGTACCCCCAGTGTCCGATGTCCGATCCAGCCGTTCGTTTTCTGATAGACGGCGTCGTGAATCCGAAACACTCGCGGCAACACACCCTGCTCAAGCCAGGACGGAAGGGGCATACGTCCAGTATTAGCCGCCGGCGTCGATCTCCGCCAGCGCGTCCCGCAGGATCCGGCCGGTCGCCTCGCGGTCGGGGTCGCGGCGCAGCAGTAGCCCCTTGGCGACCGACAGTTTGTCGCCGTTGCGCCGCGGCAGCATGTGCAGGTGGATGTGGAACACGCTCTGGAAGGCCGCGCGGCCGTCGTTGATGCCGATGTTGGTGGCGTCGGCCAACTCGGTTGCGCGGGCCGCTTTGGCGATCCGCTGTCCGATCGTCACCATGCCGGCCACGGTTTCGGGTGCTGTGTCGGTGAGATCGACCGAGTGCTGCTTGGGCACCACCAAGGTGTGGCCGCGGGTGAACGGCCGGATGTCGAGGAAGGCCAGATAGCCGTCATCTTCGTAGATGCGGATGGCCGGGGCCTGGCCGGCGACGATCGCACAGAACACACAGGACATCAGGTCACCGTAGCGGTCCGCCGCGGCGGTCAAGTGAGTAGTCTGCCTCGACGTGGACGTGCGCGATCTGGCCTTCGCCGGAGCTGCTGAGCAAGCGCGGATGCTGACCGCGGCCACCATCACCGCGCCCGCGCTGCTCGAGATCTATCTGGATCGCATCGCGCGGCTGGATCCCCAACTGCGTAGCTATCGCGTGGTGCTGGCCGACACCGCCCGGCAGGAGGCCCTGGCCGCGCAGCGCCGCCTCGACGCCGGCGAGCGGCTGCCGCTGCTCGGTGTCCCGGTCGCGATCAAAGACGACAACGATGTCGCCGGTGAACTCACGCCGTGTGGCAGCAGCGCGGTGACCACGCCGGCCACCCAGGACGCGGAAGTGGTCCGCCGGCTGCGCGCGGCGGGCGCGGTCATCATCGGGAAAACCGCTGTGCCCGAACTGATGATCTTCCCGTTCACCGAATCGCTGACGTTCGGGGCGACCCGCAACCCGTGGGACACCGCGCTCACGCCGGGCGGCAGCAGCGGCGGCAGCGGTGCCGCGGTGGCCGCCGGGCTGGCGCCGCTGGCGCTGGGCTCCGACGGCGGCGGCTCGATCCGCATCCCGTCCGGCTGGTGCGGCCTGTTCGGGATCAAGCCGCAGCGCGATCGGGTGCCGCTGGCACCGCACGACGACGCGTGGTGCGGTCTGAGCGTCAACGGCCCGATCGCCCGGTCAGTGCAAGACGCCGCGCTGTTCCTCGACGTGACGACGACGATGCCGGCTCCCGACGGTGGGTTCGTCGCCGCGGCCGCCAAACATCCAGGCCGGTTGCGAATTGCCTTGAGCACCAAGGTTCCACCGCCGCTGATGGCCAAGATCGGCAAGGAGCAGCGGGCCGCGGTCGACGAGGCGGGTGAATTGCTGCGCGATCTCGGCCATGACGTCGTTGTCCGCGACCCGGACTATCCGCCGGCCGCCGTCTACGCCAACTTCCTGCCCCGCTATTTCCGGGGCATCTACGACGACGTGCGGGTGATGCCGCATCAAGAGCGACTCGAGAAGCGAACCCGCAACATGGCGCGTATCGGGTCGCTGTTGTCCGATAAGCGGATGGCGACCGTACGCGCCGGAGAGTCGGCGGTGGCCAAGCGGATTCAGTCGATCTTCGACGACGTCGACGTCGTCATCACGCCGGGCAACGCCACTGGGCCGTCCCGGATCGGGGCCTATCAACGCCGCGGCGGCATATCGAGCCTGCTGTTTGTCTCGCAGCGGGTGCCGTTCTTCGAAATCTGGAATCTGACCGGTCAACCCGCTGCATCGGTGCCGTGGGGGCTCGACCGCGGCGGCGTTCCGCTGTCGATTCAGTTGGTCGGCCGCCCGAGTGACGAGGCGACGCTGCTGTCGCTGAGCGGGCAGATCGAGGCCGCCCGCCCGTGGGCGCAGCGGCGACCGCCGGTGTCATGACGGCGCGATAGCCCGCCAGGCCTGAAGTTTCTGACCCGCCGGCATCGCGCGGGCCGGGCTGGTCGACGGCAACAGCTGATACTCAATGTCGACGTCAACCAGTCGCGCGTAGAGCCGTTCCGCTGCGCGGCCGTTGAAGCACACCCGGGTGATCGACGGGTACGCCGCGAACAGCTTGCCAAAGTCGTTGGCCACCAAGCTTTTCATGTCGAACTTGGCATCGGAGCTGCCGGCGCGGCGGCATTTGTGCAACACATCCCATACCGCGATGCCGGCCGATTGCAATGCGGCCAAACGGGTTTCGTAGGGTGCCGACGCGTCGAAGCCGAACAGGTCAGCGGTGATCGGCCAGAACGCATTGCGCGGGTTGCCGTAATACTGTTGGACGGCCAAGGACTGGACACTGGGAAACGACCCCAGGATCAGCAGGTCGGCGTTGTCGTCGACGACGGGCGGGAAGCCCTCCAAAAGCGGCGTGGTCATCGGATGCACATCATGCCTCGCCGCGTTATACGTTGGCCGAGTGGATGAGCCCGAGGTCGAAAAGCTGCTCGAGGGTTTGGAGGGCAGCGCCCGCGCCGAGCGCGCCGAGCTGATCGGGTGGCTGTTCGAGCAGGGCATCACCGCCGACGAGATCCGGGCGTCGCCGGTGCCGATGCTGGTGGCGTCGCGCCGGCTGATCGGTGACGACGGCGACTACGTGTCGACCCGGGAGATCAGCGACGAATACGGCATCGACCTGGAGCTGCTGCAACGCGTGCAACGCGCCATCGGCTTGGTGCGAGTCGACGACCCCGACGCGGCCGTGCACCTGCGCGCCGACGGGGCCGCCGCCGCCCACGCCAAGGAGTTCCTCGAGCTCGGCATCCATCCCGACGAGGTGGTGCAGGTCGTTCGTATTCTCGCCGAAGGGCTTTCACACGCCGCCGAGGTGATGCGATACACCGCGTTGTCGACCATCCTGCAACCCGGTGCCAGCGAACTGCATACCGCGCAGGCCTCGCACGCGCTGGTGTCGCGCATCACGCCGTTGCTCGGACCAATGATCGAAGACATGCTGTTCATGCAGCTGCGGCACATGATGGAGACTGAGGCCGTCAACGCCAGCGAGCGGACAGCGGGCGCGCCTCTACCCGGGGCGCGGCACATCACCGCTGCGTTCGCCGACCTGGTCGGCTTCACCCAACTGGGTGAGGAGGTGCCGCCCGAAGAGCTTGGGCAGCTGGCCAACCGGCTCGCCGATCTCGCCCGTGACGTTGCGGTGCCACCGGTGCGATTCATCAAGACGATCGGTGACGCGGTGATGTTCGTGTGCACGGAACCGGCGCCCTTGTTGGACGCCGTGCTCAAGCTGGTCGATATCACCGACGGCGATAACGACTTTCCCCAATTGCGGGCGGGCATCGCATCGGGTGCCGCGGTGAGCCGGGCCGGGGACTGGTTCGGCAGCCCGGTGAACACGGCCAGCCGGGTGACGGCGGCTGCCCGGCCGGGAGCGGTGCTGGCCGCCGAGTCGGTGCGGGATGAACTCGGCGACGACGCGGGGTTCAGCTGGTCGTTCGCCGGCGCCCGGCGACTCAAAGGCATCAAAGGCGAAGTGAAGCTGTTCCGCGCTCGGCGCGGCGAGAGCTAGTCGCGGCATCGCGGTGTTCGCGGGGAGTGAAACCGCTTTGACGACGGTTGTAACGCTGTAATTATGTAAGCATGAAACAGCATCATGGACATGGGCGGCGCCACGGCCGCCCCGGCGGCTGGCAGCAAGCCGGTCAACCCGAAGCCGGCGACGCCGCGGACTGGTTCGCCGGACGCCTGCCCGACGCCTGGTTCGAGGGTGACCCGACGGTCGTCGTCGACCGGGAAGAGATCACCGTCATCGGAAAACTGCCGGGCTCGGAGGAAGGCGAGAGTGACGCGCACGCGGCGGGTCGGGCCTCACGCTTCCGCGAGGAGACGCGCTCGGAACGGATGAACATCGCCGACGAGGCGCAGAACCGCTACGGCCGCAAGGTTTCCTGGGGCGTCGAGGTCGGCGGCGAGCCGGTCTTGTTCACCCATATCGCGGTTCCGGTGATGACCCGGTTGAAGCAGCCGGAGCGACAGGTGCTCGACACGCTGGTCGACGCGGGCGTGGCACGGTCCCGCTCCGATGCGCTGGCCTGGTCGGTCAAGCTGGTCGGCGAGCACACCGAAGAGTGGCTGGCCAAGTTGCGCGACGCGATGTCTGCGGTCGACGATGTGCGCGCCGAGGGGCCCGAGCTCTAGAGCGCTCGCTCCGGGGTTGCCCCCGCTTTTCAATTTGAAGCCATATGCGATATCACGTCCGACGGCGATATGGCATATGGCTTCGTTTCCGAACACCATGTAATGGTCGGAGGCCCGTACTAGCCGCGTTTAGGCGCGGGTCATCCGGTAGTACGCACCATGCCGCGCCATCAGCTCGCTGTGGTTGCCCTTCTCCACGATCTTGCCGGCCTCCATCACGAGGATGACGTCGGCGTCGCGGAT
>NZ_DATNJW010000580.1:0-2746 GCF_035603715.1 Mycobacterium sp.
CAGTGCCTCGCGGTTGCCGAGGAACGGCATCGGCATCCAGCGCGAAGACAACATGGTCTCCATCGCCTTGCCCGCGATGGGTCGTGAGAGCAAGTACCCCTGCGCGCGGCGGCAGCCGTGCTGCATCAACGCCAGTGCGGCGGTTGCGGTTTCGACGCCCTCGGCGACCAACTGCAGGTTGAACGCGTCGGCAAGGCCGATGATCGCCCGGACAATCGCCAAATCGTTGGCATTGTCGCCCAAGTGGCGCACGAAGCGTGGGTCGATCTTGAGCGTGTCGACCGGCAGCGTCTTCAAATGCGACAAGACGGCGTAACCGGTACCGAAGTCGTCGATGGAGGTTTGCGCGCCAACGTCTTTGAGCTCCGCCAGCGTGCGCGCGGTGTTGTCGATGTCGTGGACCACTGCGCGTTCGGTGATCTCCAGGCACAACGAACCGTCGTCCATGCCGAACTCATTGATGGTTTCGCCAACCATCCGGGCGAAACCGGGCGTGCTCAGTTGCAGAGGGGACACGTTGACCCGCAACGACGCGTCTTGTCCCACGCCGCGCGAACGCCACCCGCTGAAGTCCGCGCACGCGGTGCGAAGCACCCACCGATCCAAATCGCTCGCGAGATTCATCGACTCGGCCACCCCGATGAAAGAATCCGGTAGCAGCACACCGCGATCCGGGTGTCGCCAACGTACCAGCGCTTCGGTGGCCACGATGGCGCCCGTCCAGAGATCGACCTCGGGCAGGTAATCCAGCAGTAGCGCGTCGTCGACGATGTCACCCCTCAGGTGCCCTTCGATGTCGCTGCGGAAACGCTGCTTCAACGAGTTGTTGCTTGCCGCCGCGACCTGGTTGCCGCCCGCGCGTTTGGCTGCAAGGACGGCTTCGTCGGCGCGGCGGAGCAGATCGGTGCTCTGGTCGCGACCCGGCGTGCCGGTCGCGACGCCGATGCTCACGGTCCGATTGATGGTCTGGCCGTCGATGGTCAGGCGATCGTGCACGGTCTTGCGGATCCGGTCGGCGAAGATCTCCGCGGCATGCGTGGTCATCGGCTGATCCGGAATGACGACGAACTCGTCGCCACCGATTCGCCCGACCATGCTCTGGCTTCCGGCGCAGGCACTGAGGCGATCGGCGAAAGTCTGGATGTACCAGTCGCCGGCGGCGTGGCCGAGCGAGTCGTTGATCGCTTTGAGACGGTCCAGGTCGATGTAGAGAACGGCGACCGGGCCTGGCCGCCGGACGGCGAGCCGGCCGGACAGATGGTCCATCAGCACTCGACGGTTGCTCAAACCGGTCAGATCGTCATGCTCGGCGAGATGCCGAAGCCGTTCTTCGGCCGAGATGCGGGCCCGGAACTGAGCGAACAGCGAGGCGATCGTTGTGAGGGTGTGGATCGCCTCGGGCTTCCACCTTCGGCCGCGCCACTTGACGAAGCCAAGCACGCCGCAGGTCATCGTGCCGGAGATCAGCGGGGCGGCGGCGACCATCGGGGCTCCGGTGCGGCCGGCCCTGATCCGCGGGAATCGAGATACGCCGTCGTCGTAATTGCGGTGAACCTTCACCAGTTCTTTGCCGTTGTCGCAGAGTGACAGGGCGGGGTGGTCGCTGGTGAACGGGATGACAGCGAACGGATCCGGATCGGTTACATCGGTGCGCGGCGGCCATTCCGCGGCCAGCACCGAGGCGCCCATGTCGTGGTCGCTATAGCGCAGGAAGCTGTAGCTCAGGTCGAAGTGTTCGACGAGCTGGGCCAGGACCTGTTCACTGGCGCGAGCAGCGGTCGCCGCGGTTGCTTCGAGCAGTTGATTCGCGATGGAGGAGACGAGGAGCAGATTGCCCGGCACGCTGTCCTCCGATCTGGAGATTGTGTCCGCAATTCCGGACGGGCCCACGCGGAATGCTATTCGCCGCCAACTTATAGTGCAATCGTTGCCCCAAATTACTTCAGAGACTGAATAATACATATTCCGGGCTACAAACAAAGTCGTGGATGTAACGCCTGGATGTCAGCGCTTATCCTCTCTGGTATCGGCTGGCGCGCGACCATGAGGAGTGACCATCGCAGCAAGCAAGGCATTGGTACTCGACTCCGAGGACGCCGCCGACAAGGCCACGTTGGACCAGTTGCGTGCCGATCCGGTCATCGAGTTCGTTGACCAGCGCGAGACCCAACTCGCTGAGTTGCAGGGCCTGCTGCCACCAGCGGGCCCTGATCGTGCCGCCGAGCCCTGCCGGTGGGTGTATTTCCCCTGGCGGCGGACGGTTGTGGCGGTGCTCGGCCCGCGGGGGTTTCGGGCAGTCCGGCTGGATCGCAACCGGAATGTCATCACCGCGGAAGAGCAGTCGCGACTGGGTGAACTGCGTATCGGTGTTGCCGGGTTGAGCGCTGGGCATGTCATCGCGCACACACTCGCGGCGCAGGGACTATGCGGTTTGCTTCGGCTGGCGGATTTCGACCACCTCGAACTTTCCAACCTGAATCGTGTGCCGGCGACCGTATTGGACATCGGGCTGAACAAAGCTGAGGTGAGCGCCCGCAGAATCGCCGAGCTGGATCCGTATCTGCCCGTTGAGATCATGGACACGGGTTTGACCCTGGAAACCATCGACGAATTTCTCGACGGGCTGAATATTGTTGTCGAAGAATGTGATTCGCTCGACATGAAGGCGCACGTGCGAGAGCGGGCGCGGGCGCGGGGAATTCCGGTGTTGATGGCGACCAGCGACCGCGGCCTGGTCGACGTGGAA
>NZ_DATNJW010000581.1:0-3254 GCF_035603715.1 Mycobacterium sp.
GAGCTCGCGCGACACTCGAGGAATTGGTGCAATGAGTCGCGGGCTGGTGATCGGTGAATCGCTGATCGACATCGTGCCGGACGCCCGACAGGTCACCGGCGAGCACGTCGGCGGCAGCCCACTCAACGTTGCGGTCGGGCTGGCCCGGCTGGGCCGCGACATCGACTTTCTCACCCACATCGCCGACGACCCGCGTGGCCGGCGGATCGCTGATTACATCAATGCCGCAGGGGCGCACCTTGTTTCGGGCAGCCAAAATGCCGACCGGACCACCACCGCGCGCCTGACCTTCGACGCAAACGGGTCGGCAAACTATGTGTTCGATCTGGACTGGCAGCTTTCCGGAACGCCGATGGTGGCACCACCGCTTTTCGTGCACACCGGATCGATTGCCGCGGTGCAGGACCCGGGGTGTCTGGCCGTCGCGGCTCTCGTCGACACCTACCGGGTGTCTGCCACCGTCACCTTTGATCCCAACGTGCGGCCATCGCTGATCGCCGATCGTGACCTGGCTATCGCACGCATCGAGCACCTCGTCGAGCGCAGCGACATCGTGAAAGTCAGCGAAGAGGACCTGCGCTGGATCGACCCCGACCGGTCGCCCGAGCAGATCGCGCGGATCTGGCAGTCGCTGGGCCCGGCGATCGTGGTGGTGACGATGGCCAACCAGGGAGCAGCGGCGGTGTGCGCGGGCGGTGAAGTGCGGGTGTCGGCCCGACCCGTGCGGGTGGTCGACACCGTCGGCGCCGGTGACGCTTTCATGGTCGGCCTCATCGACGCGCTGTGGGAGCAAGGGCGGTTGGGTGCCGAGCAGCGCGCCTCGCTCGCCGGAATTGACCTGGATGCGCTGACGGGCGCCCTCGAGGCGGCCAGCGGCGTTTCGGCGCTGACTGTCACTCGCGCCGGCGCTGACCTGCCGGATCGGAATGCATTGGACGCTGCGCGGCAGCGTTAGCCGCATATCCGCGTAGCAGTATGGGCATACTGGCACTATGCGTTCGATCTGGAAGGGCTCGATCTCTTTCGGGCTGGTCAACGTCCCGGTCAAGGTGTACAGCGCGACCGAGGACCACGACATCAAGTTCCACCAGGTGCATGCCAAGGACAACGGCCGCATCCGGTACAAGCGCGTGTGCGAGGTAGACGGCGAAGTCGTCGAGTTTCGCGATATCGCCCGCGCCTACGAATCCGACGACGGCAAGATGGTGATCATCACCGACGACGACATCGCGACATTGCCCGAAGAGCGCAGTCGCGAAATCGAAGTGCTGGAGTTCGTGCCGGCCAGCGAGCTCGACCCGATGATGTACGACCGCAGCTATTTCCTCGAGCCTGATGGCAAATCGACGAAATCCTATGTGCTGCTGGCGAAGACGCTGGCAGAGACCGACCGGGTGGCGATCGTGCATTTCGCACTGCGCAACAAGACCCGGCTTGCGGCCTTGCGGGTCAAGGACTTCAGCAAGCGCGAGATCATGGTGATCCACACGCTGCTCTGGCCCGACGAGATCCGCGACCCCGACTTTCCGGTGCTGGACAAGAAGGTCGAAGTCAAACCCGCAGAGCTCAAGATGGCCGGACAAGTGGTCGAATCGATGGCCGACGATTTCAATCCCGATCGGTATCACGACGACTACCAGGAGCAGCTACATGAGCTGGTCCAGGCCAAACTCGAAGGCGGAGAAGCATTTACCACCGAAGAGCAGCCCAAGGAGCTGGATGAGACCGAGGACGTCTCGGACTTGTTAGCGAAGCTCGAAGCCAGCGTAAAAGCGCGCTCCGGCGGCGACAAGGCGCCGGCGAAAAAGACGGCCGCCAAGAAGACTCCCGCGAAGAAGCCGGCCGCCAAGAAGACTCCGGCGAAGAAGACTCCGGCGAAGAAGTCTCCCGCTAAAAAGGCAGCTGCGAAAAAGACGCCGGCCGCCAAGCGCTAGAGCGCCTTACGGAAACATAAACGCGATCGGCGGATATTGCCGCCGTGTTATCGCCTCGGGTCGGGTGCAAATGTGTCGTCCACGTGGGCGGTGGCCGCTTCCGGCACCGGCCCAGTGGTCGTCAGGCCGCCCAGCCGCCACCGGACGACCTCTGCACGTGGGGAAATCTCCCCATTTCCGCAGCAGCGGCCCGTCAGCCGGAGGTATCGTCCGATTTCAGTGCGGCTGGATCCGGGCCGCGTGCAGGGGAGAACTCGACATGGGTCGTATTCACGCATCAGCAGGACTCGCGATCGCGGCGGCCGCCGCGATGTTCATCGGCGCCGCGCCGGCCGCCCACGCTGACCCGCCGATTTGCGGCACCCCGGACAGGCCATGCGCCGGCCCGAGTCCGCTGACCCCGGAACAGCAGTGCGCGTTCACAGCGTGGCGCACGATGATGCCCTGCAACTGGCTGGGCCAGCAGGTACCCCAGGGCACACCAGGAAGCTGGGGATGAGCCGGATCGGTTGAACCACTGAGGATTTGGAGTATCCGTTGGCGCCTTCGACAAGCTACCGACTTCTTCAGATCGCACTCGCTTTCTTCGGCACGGTGATGTTGCTGCTCTACCCACTGGCCGTGGTGTGGCCGTCGGGATGGGCATGGCACCACGGCGCCCCCTACCAGTCCGACTACTTCATGATGATCGTCGGCCTGTACGCGACGCTGGGTCTGTTCCTCTGGAACGCGGCGCGACACCCGGAGAACAACGTCAGCCTGATCTGGTTCACGGTGTGGTCGAGCGTGGTGCACGCCGCGGTCATGGCGGTGGAATCTTTCCACCCCGGCCACCACATGGGACACCTGTGGGGAGACGTCCCCGCCCTGCTACTGGCCGCTATCGTGCTGGCGGCCCTCGTAAGGTCGTCGGGCATCACGCGACCCGACGGCCGTTCGCCGCGCGAAGTGCCCTGATCTCAATTAGCGTTAGTGCATGGAAGTCCGATGTACCACCCGCTGGGCGGTGGCGTTGTCCGCCGTCGCGGTGTTCTGCGCGGCGCCGGCGTCGGCCGACGCCACCGATGATGCGGTAGTCGCGGCCCTGGCGAAGCACAACATCGTGATCAACGACGATAATCGCGACGCGATGCTCGCCGAGGCTCACATGGTGTGCAGCGGACTCGACAAGCACTACAAAACGAGCGCCTTAGCGATGAAGTTAGTGGGCGACACCGATCTCAGCGTCAGTCAATCCAGCTTCTTCATCGGGGTTGCGGTGTCGGCCTACTGCCCGCAGTACAAGGGCAATCCGGCTCCCACGCCAGCTGACTGAACCCC
>NZ_DATNJW010000582.1:0-13078 GCF_035603715.1 Mycobacterium sp.
CGGCTTTGGGGGCGGTGGCGGCCACGGCGGCGGTGGCTTTGGTGGTGGTGGCCACGGCGGCGGCTTTGGTGGTGGCGGCCACGGAGGGTTCGGTCCGGGACCCGGACCTGGCGGTCCCAACGGGCCTGGTGGGCCGGGCGGACCTGGGCCGGGTGGACCGGGTGCCCCTAACGGACCGGGTGGTCCGGGGGACCCGGGCGGACCCGCAGGCCCCGGTGGCCCGGGTGGGCCCGCTGGCCCTGGCAATCCAGGCGGACCAGGCCCCGGTGGTCCAGGTGACCCGGGTGGGCCCGGTGGTCCGGGTAACCCGGGTGGGCCTGGCGGTCCTGGCGGGCCAGGTGACCCCGGTAAGCCCGGCGGTCCGGGCGGTCCAGGCCACCCCGGTGGACCTGCTGGACATCACGGCCACGATGGTGACGGCGGGCACGGGCCTTACTACACCTACTTCTACAACAACTATTTCTACGGCAACAACGGCATCCGGTGCGGGCTCGGCTCGTGGCGCGACGACTCTCGCGGTTGCTTCCTGAATGCCCCATGGGGCGACGGGCCTGCACCGTGGGGTCCGGGCGCGCCGCCGCCGCCGGCCTGGGACAAACCACTTCCCCCGCCGGGTGGACAGTGGACCGACGGCCCAATCAACTACTGGGGATTCGACGAAACGCCGTCGTGGGACCCACAGTTCAACCAGTGGGGCTTCAACCTCTTCGGAGTCTGGATCCCGGTGTAGGGGGCCCGCCCTCACCCGCGAGATGGCGCGGAGTTTGTGAGTTTTGCCGCCAAATCGCGCAGGTCGGTCGCGACGATTGTCGGCTGCGGCACGCCCGGAAGGGGCAATGCCGCGTTGCCGGGCCGGGTGATCAATGCGCCGCTGAATCCGACGGACTGGGCGCCGATGGTGTCCCAGACGTGGGCGGCCACCATCATGCAGTCCGCCGGGGATACGGCGAGCTGCTCGCACGCGTGCAAGTACACCGCCGGCGCGGGCTTGAACGCTCGGCAGCTCTCGACGCTGAGCTGTCGCTCGAACAGATGGCCCAATCCGGCATGTTCCAACGGGCTGGGCCCCTCCGGGTTGGGCGGCGAGTTGGTCAGCGTGACCAGGCGAAACCCGTTGTCGCGCAATGCGGTCAGGCCGTCCTCGACGTCCGGGTGGGCGGGCATGGTGAGCATCGCGTGCTTCAGGGTATTTACGTCCGCCTCGGCGATCTGCGCGCCGCGGGTGGTCGCGAGCATCCGCAAGACTCCCTGGCCGAGCGTGAAGAAATCGACATAGTGCCCCGACAAGGTCGCCGTCATCGAGTACATGACCAGTTGATTGAACCACTCTCGCATCGCCGCAGGATCGCCGAGGATGCACTCGAAAACCGGTGCTATGGACTCGATGTCGATCAGCGTCTCGTTGACGTCGAACACGAGAACTGACGGTGCGGCAGTCATTGTCCCATCATCTACTACCAGGCCGGTCAGCGGTCAGACCGGCGAGTGGCCGCGTTCTTGAAGCACCCAGGCGTTGCCATCGGGATCGTGAAAATTGGCGAAACTCGCGTAGTCGACGTGGGCAGGGTCGACGCCGGCGAGAAAGTTGCCGCGCCATCCACCATCGGTGTCCTTGTGGCGGATGTCGCTGACGTTCACTCCACGACCGGTTAGTTCGCGGCGGCAGAGCTGGATATCGGTAACGACGAGATACAGACCACGCACCGAGCCAGGCGGCGCGTCGGTCAATCCGGCCCCGAATTGAATTGACGCACCTGATCCCTGGGGTGTCAGCTGGATCACCCGGAAGGCGGGTGTAGGCGCATAGTCGACGTCGACGTCGAACCCGACCTGATCGCGGTAGAACCGCAGCGACTGTTCCGGATCCGAGACAGGCAGAATTACGGCCTCCAGCGACGCCTTCATCGTGCAGTTCTGTCTGAGGCTTTTTGGAGGATCTCGTCGGGATCGAGTCCGCGGTCGATGCCGTGTGAGACCACGGTTTGGCCGGGCTCGAGGTGGAGCTGTTTGCCGTCGAGGTAGACGTCGATTTTGTCGGGTTCGAACGAGACCAGGTTGCTCACTCGTCCCACCTCCGGCCAAGCCTCGGTGTACGACCACGCCGCGTGCTTATGGTTGCCGATGTCGTAGTAGCTGGCCAGGCCTTTGTATGGGCAGAACGTCTGTCCGTCAACGGATTCCAGCGCGGACTCGTCGATGTCGTCACGTGGCACATACCAGCGGGGTGCGAAACCGGATTCGTAGAGCGCCAAAGGTCGATGGCTGTCGGCGATTACCCGATCGCCGTCTCGGACAGCAAGATGCCGCGTGGTCGAACGGATGTCGATGCGGTGATAGGCATCGGCGGCGTGTCCGACGATGCGCTCATCTTCTTCGAAGAAAGCGTCCATGCCACGCCAGGCGAATGCGACCCGCCCTTCCAACACGGCGGCATAGCTGGGCAGCGTGGTGTACCGCCATGCGGCGTGGTGGGCCTCGCGGCCGGTTACCTTCACCGTGAACCAGGCCACATCGCCCAATTCAGGGTGATGAGTCAGGCGATCTTCGATCAACAGGATGCCGGATTTTATGTCCGGTTCGGGGAAGTAAGCGACCGGGTAGCGGCCGGGCTCGTGCAGCAGTAGGACGTCTTCGCTCTCAGCGACCCACTGGTCGGCGAACCGCACCCGCATCCGGCGCCGCAGCGGCTCGGCGTACAGGAGCGGCTGCGGCAGTGGCTCCGGCGTGAGGAATTGCCCAACCGATGCCGTCGCAAGTGGACCTTGCTGCCATGCCAAACCCATTGTCGTGTCCTCTCATTCGATGACGACAACCATTTTTCCGCCGGCTTCGCCGGTTTCCATGGCTCGGTGTGCTTCGTGAATCTCGTCGAACGAGAAGACACGGGAAGGGGCTGCTTCGAGTCGTCCCGCGGCCACCTGGGCTGCGATGTCCTGAAGCGGAACGTCAGACAGCGGGAAGCCCGGAGTGCCGAAGACGAAGCTGCCGAAGAATGACCAATTCACACCGCTGGCCATGCGCAGCAGCGGATTGAAGTCACCGATCGGGTCAAGTCCGCCAAGCCATCCCGCCAAACAGGCGGTGCCGTCGCGGCGAAGCATATCCAGCGAGTCGAGGATGGTGCTGTTGCCAACCAGGTCGAGTACCGCGTCGATCTGCTTGGCTTCGGCGATGCTGGCAGCCAGCGTCGGCGATTCCAGCTCGGCACGCGCGACGCCGAGGGACTCCAGCATGCTGAAACGCTCGCGCATGCGTGCGGTGGCTATCACGTGTGCACCGGCCGCGACTGCCATCTTGACCGCGGCCTGGCCGAACGATGAAGTCGAGCCACGGATGACGATGGTTTGTCCCGCAGACAGTTTGAGATTGCGGAACAGGCACGTCCACGCGGTCGCAAACGTTTCCGGCAATGCCGCTAACTGTGACCACGGCAGATCGGACTCGATGAGGGCGACGTTGGCCGCGCGTACCCGAGTGTATTCCGCGTAGCTACCGTTGATGGTTCGCCCGAGGCCACCCATCAACGCGGCGACCTTGGCGCCGACCGGAAATTCTCCGCCCGGACACGCGTCGACGATGCCCACGCATTCGATGCCGCTGACTTCGGCGGCCTCGGCCCATTCCCCACGGCGCATATGCAACTCGGCGTGGTTGATGCCGAACCCGCGGACTTTGATGACCACTTCGCCGTCTTTGGGCAGCGGTTTGGGGATGTCGGTGTAGACCAGGCTGTCGAGGCCGCCGAACTTCTCCAACACGATCGCGCGCATGGTCTCGCCGCCTGGTCGTTCGCGCACCACTGCGGGCGCCGTGGGCAGCGCGTTGCCGGGCTGAGGTGATTCCGCAGCAGACATGATGTGCTTTCCTTTGCGTCTACCCGTACTGGGATACTCCGCCCATTATTATGGGCCTGGTGGCCCATTTTTGTCCACGGGGCTACCTAGCCCGTCTGCTTGCGAGGCCTGGGTCTGCGGCGTTTTGTGGTCGCCGCGAACGAACGGACATATTCGACAGCCGCCGTCAGCGCCTCGCGCAAAGGTTCAGGATCGTCGGTGAGGAAGGTGATCAGGGCGCCACCCTGATGAGCGGCGACCAGAGAGACCGCGAGGTGGCGTGGATCGGCGTCGGGCCGTAGATCGCCGCGGCTACGCATTTCGCTAAGACCGCTCTGGAACAGCTCGATCCATTGGTCGTAGCCGTCGGCGAGATCGCGATGGATTTCGGCATCGGCCTCGACCAATTCCCCTGCGAGCGAGCCGTATACGCATCCACCCACACGGTAGACCGGGTCGAGCTCGGCAAGGGTGGCCTCGACCCAGGCGTCCAACGCAGCGAAGCTGTCCAGGCCACCCAGTTGAGTGTGAAATTCTCGGACGTCGTCGCGGCGTGCGCCGATAACGTTGCGGGTCAGGTCGCGCTTGCCGTCAAAGTAGTGCGAGATCTGTGAGCCACTAACGGCGGCCGCGCCACGCACCTCGTCGATGCTGGTCCCGCCGACCCCGCGCTCGAACATGAGGCGGGCGGCCACGTCAATGATGCGCGCCCGGGTCGCCCGGCCCTTGCGGGTCAGCCGTGATGTGGGGTCGTCAGACACTGGTGCCGCCCCTTTCGGAGATGGTCACGAGGCTCGTGGGCCCGTGCGCCTGCCGCGTGCCCGACGCGCTGGACGTGGCACTCGCTCTGCCGGGTCGGTGGCGAACATCCGCAAGTAGTTGACTGCGAATCGGACAGCATCGGCGTGCGGCCATTCGGCCTGATAGGTGAACGCGAGCGTGGCACCACCCTGATGGGCACTGACGATGACTAGCGCCAACTTTCGCGGGTCCGCACCGGCGGCGACGACGCCATGATCTTTCATCTGTTGAATTGCCTGCTCCAGCAACTCAATCCACTGCCAGTAACCCGACGCGAGCGTCTCGCGCGTTACGCTGTCGGACTTACCGAGTTGGCCGGCCAGCGCGTGATAGGTTGGCGTGCCGGAGTAGCCGATGCGTCGCAGGTAACGCATATTCAGATCGATCCATCGCTCGAAGTCATCGAACGTATTCAGCGCACCGAGCTTGGGCTGGCGGTGAAAATCCAGCACAACATGTATCTGGCGGCCGACGATCGCGCGGATGAGAGCTTGCTTGTCGGCGAAGTAATGGGCGAGCTGGGACCCGCTCACCGATGCGCCCCTGCGCAGCGCGTCCATATTCAGCGCCGAGAGGCCCTCGCGCAGGATGAGTTCGGCGGCGACCTGCAGGATCCGATCGCGAGTTGCCTGACCCTTGGCCGTCAGGCGCCGCTCGTCCTGCAGCTCGGCGTGGACCATAGCGTCAGGTTAGCCCGCCGGCGCACCCGATTATGGGACGTTTATCCCATATGGTTAGTCCGTGTTTCGTTAAGCAACTGAATGGACTTTGGTCAAGAATGCGCGGATCAGCCCGGCTACCTCGTCGAGGGCTGACTCGAGCAGGAAGTGCCCGCCGTCGAGAAGATGGATCTCGGCATCGGGCAGGTCGTCGGCGAATGCCTCAGCGCCTGCCGGGCCGAAGATCTCGTCACCGCGCCCCCACACCGCGAGCAGCGGCACGCGGCTGGACCGGAAGTACTCATGGACACGGGGGTACTGCGGCGAGTTGGTGGCATAGTCGCGGAACAGTTTGAGTTGCACTTCGTCATTGCCCGGTCGCGATATCAGCGCGTAGTCGTGATACCAAGATTCCGGATTGACCAGCGTCTCGTCTGGCACTCCGGTGACGTACTGCCAGCGGGTGGCGTCCAAGGTGAGGAATTGCCTCACCGAGCCTTCGGTCTCGGCTGTCTGCTCGGCCTGATAGGCACGTACCGTCTTCCAGAAGCTCTCAACGAAGCCGGCGTCGTAGGCGTTGCCGCTCTGGCTGATGATCGCCGTGATCGCAGACGGGCTGTGTAGCGCCAGACGCCAGCCGATCGGCGCGCCGTAGTCCTGCACATAGATCGCGTACCGGTCGATGCCGAGGCTCTGGAGCAGGCCCTCGGTCAACGCGGTCAGGGCATCGAAGGTGTAGTCGAAGTCGGTAACCGAGGGTGCATCGGAGAGGCCAAAGCCCAAATGATCGGGTGCGATCAAGTGATAGTGATCGGCCAGCGCGGGAACCAGGTCGCGGAACATATACGAGCTGGTCGGGAATCCGTGTAGCAGTAGCAGCACGGGCGCGTCCGGGTCGCCGGCCTCCCGGAAGAACAGTCGATGGCCGGCGACGGTGGCGTAGCGGTGGTGGACGATTGGCATAAGAACCCTCCTGCGGCATTCGCTCGACCAAGCATTTTGGGATGATCAACCCATTATGCACCCATGGGGCTGTCTGGCAATAGTCGGCGTCGGCGGTTGACCCGCCTGCCGTCAGACCCATATTATGGGCTGGCTATCCCATTCTGATCGTACCCGGCTAAGGACGAGTGTTGATGGCTAATACTTTGCAGGACAAAACAATTCTGGTGGTCGGGCGCGGCAGCGGAATCGCACGTGCCGTGGCCTTGCGGGCGCGATCGGAGGGCGCCCGGGTCATCGTGGCCGGACGCGATCGGGCGAAGCTCGCGAATTCCTATGACGACCCCGGGATCAGCGCCGATACGATCGATATCACCGACGACCAGTCGATCGCCGCGCTCGCCGACCGGGTAGGCCGGGTGGATCACGTGGTATCCACCGCATCTGCTCGCGCCCGCGGAAAGCTGGCCGACTTGCAGCGTCAGAATCTGCTGCAGTCGTTCGACACCAAGGTGATCGGGCCGACCATGCTCGCCAAACACTTTGCGTCGCAGATCAACCCGGGCGGCTCTTTTGTGTTGTTCTCGGGCGTGCATGCTTTCAAGCTCAACGTCGGCTATCTCGGCGTGGGCATCACCAACGGCGCCGTCGACTTCCTGGCCCGTTGGCTCGCGGTCGAACTCGCACCAATCCGGGTCAATGCGATTTCACCCGGCGTCATCGACACCGGAGCCTGGGACGCCATGGGCGATGACGGGAAACGCGATTACTTCGAGCACATCGCAGCCCACAATCCGGCGGGACGGATCGGGACGCCGGACGATATCGCGGCGGCGGTGCTGTTCGCGATGACCAATACCTTCATGACCGGTGTGACGCTGAAGATAGACGGCGGCGAACCGCTGGTGTAGACAACCACAAGGGGCCACGCAAGGAGTCGAAGTGGGCAGGCTTGTCTCAGTCAACGTGGGCATGCCCAGGAACGTGCCGTGGACGGGCAAGGCCGTCTATACCGGGATATGGAAAACACCTGTCGATGGACCGGTCATGGCCCGACGCCTCAATCTCGACGGTGACGGGCAGGGTGACCTTGCCGGGCACGGTGGCGAGCAACGCGCAGTGATGGTGTACCAAACCGAGTCGTACGACTTCTGGAAAAGCTACCTGCATCGCGACGATCTGGAGCCCGGCCACTTCGGTGAAAACTTCACCGTCACCGGGCTCGCCGATGAAGACGTTTGCATCGGTGACCGCTACCGGATCGGCGACGCTGAATTCGAGGTCACCCAGCCACGCGTCACCTGCTTTCGGGTGGGTATGCGTCTCGGGGAGCCGGAGATGCCCAAATTGCTTGTCTCGCAGCACCGTCCGGGGTTCTATTTCCGGGTCCTTCGAGAGGGCCTCGTCCGTGCCGGCGACGACATTGTCCGGACCTGTCGCGGCCGCCACGAGCTGAGCGTGGTCGATGTCGACGCGTTGCTGTATCTGCCGGACCGCAACATCGAACAGCTCCAACAGATCGTCGATGTGCCGGCACTCAGCCCGGGCTGGCTGCAGTCATTCAAGGACTTGCTTGCCGAACACGAGGGCTCGGCACGTCAGCCGGCGCCGGCTATCGGAGTCGAGCCGGGGTGGAACGGTTTTCGGCCGTTGCGAGTCAGTGCAGTACGTCGGGAAAGCCCGCAGGTGATGTCGATTTTCCTGGAGGCCGACGACCACACTGCGCTGCCGCGACCACTTCCCGGCCAATATCTGACGGTGCGAATCCCCGACGCCGGCAACCCGATGGCCATGCGCAGCTACTCCCTTTCCGGCGACCCCACCGCCGCGGAGTATCGAATCAGCGTCAAGCGCGAAGACCACGGCGTGGTGAGCCGATGGCTGCACGCCCATATCGAGGCAGGATCAGTCCTGCAGGCCGCTGCCCCGCGCGGCGACTTCTACCTCACCGAGAGCGATTCTCCAGTGGTGTTGATATCGGCGGGGATTGGTGTCACTCCCGTCCTGGCGATGTTGCATGCGCTGTCGGCCGAGCACAGCAGCCGCGACATCTGGTGGTTGCATACCGTACGCAATCGGGAGACTGAGGCGTTTGCAGCCGAAGTCGCGGCGCTCGTCGAGTCCCTGCCTCATGCCCAACAGCGGGTGTTCTACACGCAGATTCACGGCCGTGTGAACGAATCGACGATCGCCGCGCTAGGCCTGCCGGCGAATGCTTCGGCGTACCTTTGCGGACCGACCCAATTCATGACTGATATACGGGATGCGTTAGGCGCGGCGGGACTCGACGCGGCGCGAATCCGCAGCGAGCTGTTCGGGGCCTTGCCGCCGATCAACCCGGGTGTCGTAGACGGCGGCCCGCACAACCCGCCTCATCCGCCGGCCGGAGCGCCCGGGACGGGTCCGTCGATCACCTTCGCCCGCAGCGGACTCACCGTCAACTGGTCACCCGACTACCGCAGCATCCTCGATTTGGCCGAGGCCTGCGACGTACCAACTCGTTTCGCCTGCCGAAGCGGAGTTTGCCACGTGTGTGAGACCGGGATCGTTGACGGGACAACGACATATGTGCAGCCGCCGCTGGAACCACCCGGGCCGCAAACAGTGCTTATCTGCTCGGCCGCGCCGCGAAGTGATCTCGTACTCGACCTCTAGGGGTTACGGGCTCAGCGCGACCGATGCCTCAGCGGTGTAGCACAGGAACGTCAGGGTCTCCTGCATATACAGCTGCACGGTCTCGGCATCGTGCGACAGGTAGCCGATGGAGACGTCGGTGCCCAGCTGCAAGTCGAAGTCGCCGCCGCGGGTGGTCAGCACGAAGGCGCCGTCGATGGCCGGTGCCCAGATGATGTCGTTTTGGACCAACCGACGGATGTGTTCGCGGATCGGGTAGCCGTGCTCGGTCGTCTCACTGACCTTGGTGTAGGCATCCGCCGATAGCAGGACCGCGTACGGGCCTTCCACACCGGCCAGCCTCAGGCTGGACAGCGCCTGCGAGATGACGTCGGGAAACTCGCGAGTGTCCTTCGGCAAGGTCAGCGCCGGGTTAGAGCTGGAGCTGCGGATGCCGTCGATCAAGGCATCGTTGTAGCCCTCGAAGATGGCCCGATCTTCGGCGAACGCGAGCTTCTTGGCTGCCGTCTTGACCGGATCCCAATCGGAGTCCTGCGACCCGCGCTCTACGTTGTCGATCTCCGTACGCGACAGCGCGAACGGAACCCGAAGCCGTACAAGCGGTTTACTGGCGCGCAGGTGGCTGATCACCCCGTCGGAGGACGGCTTGACGTCGATCAGTCGCCCGGTGCTGACTGCAGCGGCGGTCGGTCCGGCTGGTTCGCTGACATCTACCACCCGGCGGCCGGCAATGTGACGCTTGAACGTCCGCCTCGCCTCCACTTCGATTTCGTCCCAAGCTTCCTCGGTGATCGGAGCAAGATCGCGGTACAGGTTGTTCATTGCGGGGTTCCTTTCAAACTGCCGATCGCCAACGAGCCATCCGCGGATGTCTTGAGTATCGCCGGAGTCGCTGCCGGCGAGATCGGCAGCGGTGGCGGGTCGTCGAGAAAGTCGACTGTGGGGGAGAAGAACAGTCCACCGGTGACCGCGGTGGAGAAATCCAGGATCCGGTCGGTATTGCCGGGCGGATCGCCGAGAAACATGTTGTGCAGCATCTGCTCGGTCACCTGCGGCGCGCGCGAGTAGCCGATGAAGTAGGTGCCGAATTCGCCCTTGCCGAGCTCACCGAAGGGCATGTTGTGCCGCACGATCTTCAGCTCGGTGCCGTCGTCGTCGGTGATGACGTTCAGCGCGATGTGCGCGTTCGACGGCTTCTCGTCGTCGTCGAGTTCGAGGTCCTCGAGTTTGGTTCGGCCGATCACGTGCTCCTGCTCGCTGACCGACAGCGAACCCCACGACCCCATGTCGTGCAGATACTTTTGGATGTGCACGTAGCAGCCGCCGGCGAATTCCGGGTCTTCGTCACCGATGGTGGTGGCCGAAATCGCCAGTGCGCCATCGGGGTTCTCGGTCCCGTCGACGAATCCGAGCAGATCGCGGTTGTCGAAGAACCGGAACCCGTGCACCTCGTCGACCACGGTCACCGCGCCGGCCATCGATCGCAGAATGTTGTTGGCCAGCTCGAAGCAGACGTCCAGCGTCTCGGCCCGGACGTGGAACAACAGATCACCGGGAGTCGCCGGGGCCCTGTGGCGGGGGCCGTCCAGTTCGATGAACGGGTGCAGCTCGGCCGGTCGAGACCCCTCGAACAACCGGTCCCAGGCGTGTGAGCCGATCGAGGTGATCACCGACAGCTTCTTGGCGGGGTCGCGGAAACCGGTCGAGCGCACTAACCCCGAGATCCCCGACAGCGCGTCGTGCGTGACCTCTTCGCCGCCCTCGTCGATGGTGACCACCAGGAAGATGGCGGCTGGCGTCAAGGGCGCGAGCACCGGTTGCGGATCGGGCACGCGTTCGACCCTAACGTTTCCGATGCGCGCGTGATGAAAAGATTGGTTCCATGGTTGCCACGGCGCAAGGCCTGTGCGAATTCATCGACGCGTCCCCGTCGCCGTTTCATGTCTGCGCCACGGTGGCGTCCCGGTTGCGGGCTGCCGGCTACACCGAGCTCGCCGAGGCGGATGAATGGCCACCAGCCGGCAAGTTCTTCATCGTGCGGGCCGGGTCACTGGTGGCCTGGAACAGCGGCAACGACGCCGACGATCGATCGTTTCGGGTTATCGGTGGCCACACGGACAGTCCCAACCTGCGGGTCAAGCAACATCCCGACCGCGACGTCATCGGGTGGCAGATGGTCGCGCTGGAGCCCTATGGCGGCGCCTGGCTGAACTCGTGGCTGGACCGCGACCTTGGCGTCAGCGGGCGGCTGTCGGTGCGCGACGGCGCCGGCATCGCGCACCGATTGGTCCGAATCGACGACCCGATCCTGCGGGTGCCGCAGCTGGCCATCCACCTCACCGATGACCGCAAGTCGCTCACGCTGGATCCGCAGCGCCACGTCAACGCGGTCTGGGGCGCCGGTGGCGCTGCTCGATCGTTCCTCGGCTATGTCGCCGAACGGGCGGGCGTCGATCCTGATGAGGTGCTGGGCGCCGATCTGATGACCCACGACCTGACTCCATCGCGGCTGACGGGCGTCGACGACCAGTTCGTCAGCGCGCCGCGGCTGGACAACCAAGCATCCTGCTACGCGGGTCTGGAGGCGTTTCTGGACGCGCGATCTGGCCAACACCTGCCGGTGCTCGCGCTGTTCGACCACGAAGAGGTCGGATCGACCTCGGATCATGGCGCCGACTCCGAGCTGCTGCTGACCACGCTGGAACGCATCGAGCTGGCCAGCGGCGGCGGGCGCGCCGACTTTCTGCGCCGACTGCCGGGATCCATGGTGGCCTCGGCGGACATGGCGCACGCCACCCACCCCAACTACCCCGAGCGGCACGAACCCGGGCACCTGATCGAGATCAACGGCGGCCCGGTGCTCAAGGTGCATCCGAATCTGCGGTACGCCACCGACGGCCGCACCGCCGCGGCGTTCGCGTTGGCCTGCCGGCAGGCCGGTGTGCCGCTGCAACGTTACGAGCACCGCGCCGACCTGCCGTGCGGCTCGACGATCGGTCCGATGACCGCGGCCCGCACCGGCATCCCGACCGTCGACGTGGGTGCACCACAGCTGGCGATGCACTCCGCTCGAGAATTCATGGGCGCCAACGACGTTCCCGCCTACGCGGCAGCGCTGCGGGCCTTTTTGTCGCCGGGCTGACCCGGTCAGGTCTGGGTGACGAACACCGGGTCGTAGCGGATCACGTTCTCCACCACCATGCCGTCGCGGGTGCGAACCCGGTCCAGCCCGCGGATCTCGATCGGTCCGTTCGGTCCGGTCGCGTGCCCGACGTAGTGCAGGAAGAACAGTTCCTCACCGTCGACGGCGCCGGCAACCGTGGCGCTGTCGACGAGTTCCAGTCGCAGGTCCGGAGCGACGGCCAGCAGGTCGGCAATCTTTTGGGTGTACGCCTCGAATCCACGGACCGGTTCGGTGTCACCCGGCCAGTAGCCGACGATGTCCTCGGCCAGGATGTCCATCCCGCGCGACATGTCGGGCGCCGCCCAGAACGCCGCAAATAGTTCCGCACTGAACCTCGGGGTCGTTGTGGCAGTGGCACTTCGGGTGTCAGTCATGGTTCCTCCAGGTCGGTTTGTTGTTCACTGAAAGTCTTTCCCGGCGCGATGTCGCCGCACAATTACCTCGGAGGTCATCGCCATCGGTAATAAGGTCATGGGTATGGCACTCAACGTGGAGATGGTCACCTTCGATTGCGTAGACCCCGCAACACTCGCGGAGTGGTGGGCCGAGCAGTTCGAAGGTGAGACACAAGAACTGATACCCGGCGAATTCATCGCGGTCATCCGGGCCGACGGTCCCCGGCTGGGCTTCCAGAAGGTGGAGGACCCTACGCCCGGCAAGAACCGGGTGCATCTGGATTTCGGCGCCGCCGATGTCGACGCCGAGGTGAGTCGGCTCACGTCGGCGGGAGCGACCGAGGTCGGTCGACATAGCATCGGCGACAGCTTCCGCTGGGTGGTGCTTGCCGACCCCGCGGGCAACGCCTTCTGCGTCGCAGGCACGGGGTAGCCGCCGGTCAACCTAGACTGTTCGGTGTGACGTCTGGGCTCACTCACGCGACCGATACCGTTGAGCGGGCCGCGGCCACCCCTGATCAGCCGCAACCATTCCGCGAACTCGGTCTCAAGGACGACGAATACCAGCGGATCCGCGACATCCTCGGACGCCGCCCGACCGACGCCGAGCTGGCCATGTACTCGGTGATG
>NZ_DATNJW010000583.1:0-3174 GCF_035603715.1 Mycobacterium sp.
AACACTGGAGGTATGGGGCATGTCCGAGATGATCATTCAATCGCCCGACGACGTGATCGCGTTCCTGAAAGCTCAGCACAACCTCATCGAGGACATGTTCGACCAGGTGCTGCACGCGACGGACCCGGAGGCCCGGGAGAAACCATTTGTGCACTTACGCCAATTGCTGGCTGTGCATGAGACAGCCGAGGAAATGGTGGTACATCCCCGGGTGCGTCGCGAGGTGGATGCCAGCGACTCGATAGTCGACGCTCGGCTCGAAGAGGAGCACGAGGCAAAGGAGCTGTTGTCGGGGATCGAGAAGCTCGACATCACCTCACAGCAGTTCATCGATGAGCTCACCAAGCTGCGGGATGCGGTGTTGGACCACGCTCAGCACGAGGAGACCTACGAATTCCCCACGTTGCAAAAAGAACTCGATGCCGACGAGCTCAAGCGACTGACAGCAGCCGTACGTGCGGCGGAAGCCATCGCGCCGACCCGTCCGCACGCCGGGGTGGAATCACCGATGTTGAATTTCGCCGTCGGACCGTTTGCGTCGATGGTGGACCGCGTTCGTGACCTGATCGAGCACGGCCGCGGCTGAAGCGCAGGTTTACGTCAGCGAACTGATCCGCCGGATTACTTCGTCCCGGCCCAGGGTGCGGGCGATCTGGAACAAGTCGGGGCTCTTGGTCGACCCGGTCAGACCGACTCTGATCAATTGGGAGGCCTCGCGGATCGAGCCCGGGTAGGCGTCAGGATTCTTCTTGTAGTCCTTCGCGTTAGCAGCGAAGCCGAACTTGTCGGCCAGGTCCCTAATCTGCTGGAACCACTGCACCGGATCGTCGAGATCTTGATAGGTCGCGATGAAATCCCCCGCGAACGACCGGACCAGGTCGGGCGAAAGTCCGAGTTGCGCTTCGTCGGCAGCCACCAACGTGAACAACTCGGCGAAGAAGAAGCCGTAGGCGCCGCGAAAGTCTGACCATTTGCGCAGGTCTTTGCGCGGGTTGGCGACCCCCTCGCGCTCGACCGCTAACGCGGCCAGCGTCTCGTCCGGGTGAGCCGCGATCACGCGATGCAGCTCGGGATCGAATTCCGCCGCCCACACCGTCACGGCCGCATAGATCTCCGCCCCGCTCAGCGTCGCAATGTGGTCGGCGCTGATGTCTTCCAGCTTCACCAGATCGACCAGTGGCCCGGCGCCTCCGCACTCGGCGAGGGAGATCGGCGCGGCCAGTGCTTCGGGCAGCGGGATTTCGGCCAGGCGTCCGTTGGCCAGCCCGCGTAGGTAGTAGAGCACCGCGTCGGCGGGATAACCCGAACTGATGTAGAAGTCGACGTCGGCCTCGGGGTCCTTGCGTTTGGACAGTTTTCGTTTGCCGCCCGGGATCTGCTTCATCAGCAGCGCGATGTGCGCGTAAGTGGGCGGCTCGAAACCGAGCGCCTCGAACAACTGCAGATGCAAGGCCGTCGACGACAACCACTCCTCGCCCCGGATCACCAGGTTGCAGCGCATCAGGTGATCGTCGACTGCGTGGGCGAAGTGGTAGGTCGGCAGCTGCACGGCCGCCGAAGATTTCAGGATGACCACGTCGTTGTAGTTGTCCTCCATCGACAGTTCGCCGCGGATAGCGTCGGTGAAGGAAGCCCGCCCGCCGGTGCGCCCGGGCGACCGGAAACGCACGACGTACGGCGCACCGTTCTCCAACTGCTCACGGACGGCCGCGACATCGGCGTCACGCCAGATCGCCCACTCGCCGTAGTAGCCGGTCGGGCGCTTGAGTTGTTGCTGGCGCGTACGCATTTCGGTGAGTTGCTCCGAGGTGGCAAAGCACAGATATGCCTTCCCGGCACGCAACATCTCGCGCGCGTAACTCAGATAGATCGTCGCCCGCTCCGACTGGCGGTACGGCCCGTACTCGCCGCCGCCAACCCCCTCGTCGGGAACGACCCGAAAGTAGGCGAAAGCACGATCGAACTGTTCATGCGCGCCCGCCACTTCCCGCGATTGGTCGGTGTCCTCGATTCGGACGAAGTAGCGGCCACCGGTCTGGTACGCGACGGCGCGGTCGATCATCGCCGTGTAGATGCCACCGAGGTGTATGAAGCCGGTCGGCGACGGAGCCAACCGGGTCACCTCGGCACCGTCAGGCAGCTCACGGGGTGGATAGCGCTGTTCCCACACGCCCGGTTCGGGCAGATCGGCGGGAAAGAGGTTGTCAACCTCGTGCGGCTCCAGCATTCCGGTGAGGGCTCCTATCGGGACGGTTTGCCTGGTCGATGTTAGTCACGCTGGTCGCGGCGGGACACAGCTCACCACTCGTACGCTCCGTAGGCTGGGTGGGTGAGCGTCGCACCGGAGACCACCGTTGCTCTGCAAGACCGCTTCGCCAGCGACCTGCCGGAGATGGCTGTCAGCTGGCAGGCACAGACATTTCCCGACCTGCGGCTGCTTGCCTTCAATATGCCGCTGGCCGGCCAGCTGGGACTCGACGCGGCCTGGCTGACAAGTCCGAACGGCCTGCGTTTTCTGGTCGGCAACCTGGTGCCCAGCGGCGCCGCACCGGTCGCCCAGGCCTACGCGGGACACCAGTTCGGCGGTTACGTGCCGCAGTTGGGCGACGGGCGCGCGCTGCTGCTGGGCGAGCTTTCCGACGATGACGGGCGTCTCCGCGACATTCATCTGAAAGGGTCGGGAGCCACGCCATTCGCCCGAGGCGGCGATGGCCTGGCGGCGGTCGGCCCGATGTTGCGCGAATACATCGTGAGCGAGGCCATGCACGCGCTTGGCGTTCCCACGACGCGATCACTGGCCGTCGTGGCGACGGGACGCCCGGTGCACCGCGAAACGCCGCTGCCCGGCGCCGTGCTCGCGCGCGTCGCCGCCAGCCACCTGCGGGTGGGCAGCTTCCAATACGCCGCCGCGACCGGCAACCTCGACCTGCTGCGGCGGTTGGCCGACCATGCGATCGCCCGCCACTATCCCGGCGCAGCGATGCTCGACAACCCCTACCTCGCGCTGTTCGAAGCGGTGGCCGCGGTTCAGGCCTCGCTGGTGGCCCAGTGGATGCTGATCGGCTTCGTCCACGGCGTGATGAACACCGACAACATGACGATCTCCGGCGAGACGATCGACTACGGGCCGTGCGCCTTCATGGAGGCCTACAACCCCGACACGGTGTTCAGTTC
>NZ_DATNJW010000584.1:0-17713 GCF_035603715.1 Mycobacterium sp.
ACGATGTAGTAGTGCTGCTTGATCTGGACGAAGTCGATGGTGTCGCCAAAACCCGGCGTCTGGAACAGGTCTCGCGCGTAGGCCCACAACACCGGCATCTCGGTGAGCTTGCTCCGATTGCACTTGAAGTGTCCGTGGTAGACGGGATCGAAGCGGGCCAATGTGGTGAACAACCGGACATCGGCTTCGGTGATCGTGTCGCCGACAAGGTACCGCTGCTTTGCAAGTCGGTCGCTCACCCAATCGAGCGCGGTGAACAACCGGTCGTACGCCGCGTCATAAGCCTGTTGCGAGCCGGCGAACCCGCACCGGTACACGCCGTTATTGATTTCCGTGTAGATCCGCTTGCCAACGTCGTCGATCTCGTCGCGCAGCGCCTCGGGATACAGCTGCGGTGCGCCGTCGCGGTGGTAAGCAGTCCACTCAGTCGACAGATCCAGGGTCATCTGTGGAAAGTCATTGGTGACCACCGCTCCGGACGGCACGTCGACGATCGCCGGGACGGTAATGCCTTTCGGATAGTCCGGAAAGCGTGCGAAATACGCGTCCTGCAAACGGGGGATCTTCAGCACCGGGTCGACGCCGCCGGGGTCGAGATCGAAAGTCCAGCTGCGCTTGTCATGGGTCGGTCCGCAAAAACCAATGGACAGCACGCTTTCCAGTCCAAGTAATCGGCGGACGATGATCGCGCGATTGGCCCACGGGCAGGCGCGAGCGACGACCAACCGGTACCGGTCCGGTTGCACCGGATAGCCGTCGCGACCGTCGGCGGTGATCCGGGTCTCGATGTATTTGGTGTCGCGGGTGAACTCGCCGGCCTCGGCGATGTAGGAAGCCATTATTCCAGCTTGCCCCAAAAGCCCGGTCCTGGCCTAGGACTTTCGCCGCCACGACCAGACGCGACGTGCCCCACCGCGAACCCGCGGATCTATTCCTCAAAGCAGAACGACCCGCCACAACATCGTGGCGGGTCGCTGCGAGCAGAATCAGCCCGCCATGAACTCGCGGTAGGCCGACTCCAGATTCGATGGCAACGCCGTCACATTGCATTGCCGCTCGGTGTCACCAATGGGAGCCAGAACGCCACGCAGGTCGTAGTACTCGTTGGGATGCGAAGTGAAATAGCTCCGAAGGTCGGACTCCGCCTGTGGACGGGGCTGGCCGTAGGCGGCCATAACGACCTGGTTGGCGTCGGGATGCGCGGCAAGATATTGCTGCGCCGCGCCGGTCACCGAGGAAACGGTGGTGTTCACACCCGAGGGGCTGCAATCTGGTGCTGCGATCGCCGATGGCGCCCCAGAGATCCCCATCGCCAAGCCCCCGGCGAGCATTCCTGCGCTGATCCCGGCGATGCGCCGGCGCGCCTGGATATTACTGATTTTCATCATCAGTGTTGTCCTTCGAATTGATCTGTGCTGATAGCGGGGAACACTGCTCGTCCCTGAATCCAGGGTAGCCCGAAGCGAACATAGCTTTACGCGCCAAGAAATCACGTGCGGACTCTTATCGAGAGGCTAGGTCGACTGGTACAGGCGCCAGCAGGCCAGATTTGTGAAGTGCGCGACGGAATCTGCCGCTCATTTATCGGGACTTCTTAGAAACAAGCGTTTCCGCTTAAGAAGTCGTGACCTGGATCGTGACGCATCCGTGACCTGAGGACGCAGCACGAGGGGCTTGTGGCGACGACGACGGGGTGGTGATTCGAGTGTCGAAGTTCCAGGCCGATCCTGACCCCGCGCGCTTGCCGTCGACCAGTTCTCCACTGTTGGTCCCAACGGTGGGTGCGTCGGGCAGAATCGATTCACATGGACTCTTCGGATCCCAACGCGAGGCACGAGCTCGCGATGCGCATGGCCGAGCTAGCACGCACGACAGCGGCGCCCAGCACGCTCAAACAGATTCTCGACGGTGTGACCGCCACGGTGGTGGAGCTCATACCGGGAGCTGACGTTGCGGGAGTCTTGCTGGTGAAGAAGGGCGGCGAGTTCGAGTCCCTCGCAGAAACGGACAGTCTGGTCGCAAAGCTCGACGAGCTACAGCACGACTTCAGCGAAGGGCCGTGCGCTGAGGCCGCTCTTCAGGACACGATTGTCCGCAGCGATGATCTCCGAAGTGAGCCGCGCTGGCCGCAGTTCGCACCGGCAGCTGTCGAGCTCGGCGTGTTGAGTGGCCTGTCGTTCAAGCTGTACACGGCGGACCGCACGGCGGGCGCGCTGAACGTGTTCAGTCACCGGGCCGATGTCTGGGACACCGACGCAGAGACCACCGGGGCCATTCTCGCCGCGCACGCCGCTACCGCGATTTTGGCCCAGCGCCAAGGAGAGCAGCTGCAGGCCGCGCTGCTGACCCGGGACCGTATCGGCCAAGCCAAAGGCATCATCATGGCAACTTACGGTGTCGATGATGTGAGCGCTTTCGAGATGCTGCGGCGGATATCCCAGGAGACTCAGACGAAGCTCGCCGAAATCGCCCAGCGGGTCATCAACACCCGCGGTGAAGGCAAGTAAAACGTTTCGGCAGTCTCAGATCGGGTACTAGCAGAAGGCACGCTGAAGTTTTTGCATTCGCGTCGCTTCGTCGGGACTAGAACAGACTGGCCCGCAAATTCCACTCATCGCACCTATCTGGCGCTGCGCGCCAAAATCAGGAGTAATCATGCGTAAGTCCATTGCGGTAATTTCAGCTACCGGGGCAATGCTGTTCGGCGGGGCAGGTCTTGCCGCCGCTGCCGTTGAGGGTGCGCCGGCGCCGTCGTCGACGACTACGACGTTGGCGGACAACGGCAATGCCAATAACGATCAACATAGCGACAACACCGGTAAGTGGGGCATGTTCGGTCTGCTTGGGTTGTTTGGACTGGCGGGACTGAAACGACGTAACACGAGCGACGCCCGCGTCGACGCGGGACCCACGGCCACTCGCGGGCGCGTCTAGCATCTGCCGCTCTCAAACAGCCCCCGTCAGCGCTTCACTCTGGCGGGGGCTGTTCAACTAACTTTTGAAAAGGGAAATAGTATGGACGCGTTGACTTTTCTTCGTCAGGACCACAAGAGCGTGTTGGGCATGTTAGAGATGCTCGACGAGGCTCCGTCAGGCTCTGGCGCCCAGGTGAGCGGCTTGGAAACGATGGTGACCAATCTGGTCATCGCCGAGTCGCAACACGAAGCCATTGAGGAACAGCACTTCTGGCCCGCCGTGCGCGCGGCGCTCGAAGACGGAGATGCGCTCGCGGACGAAGCGATTGCGCAGGAACAGGACGGCAAGTTGCTATTGCAGCGCCTGGCTGACGGCAAGCCGGGTGAGACCGAATACCAGGAAGCGCTACAGGAATTCGTCAAGGTCGGCCGCGAACACATTGCTTATGAGCAGAACGTGGTGTTTCCGCGGTTCGAAGCCGCCGCGAGTCGTGAGGAGCTAATCAAGCTCGGGGAGAAGCTCGAGCGCGCCAAAAAGATCGCGCCCACCCGCCCGCACCCCGGCACTCCGCCGACCCCCATCGCGCTCAAGACAACGGGAACGGTCGCTGCGACAATCGATCACGTGCGCGACGCCTTCACCGGTCGCGCAGCCGACAACCCGCCGGACCCGCAGATCCACTGAAAGACAGCAGATGGCCGGTGCCCGAAAATATTTCGGCGCCGGCCATCTGCCGTTGTCAATTATGTTGTGGGAAGATGCTGTTCGTGAGTGAAAGCCTTATCGCCCGCCACATCGGGTGAACCCGTGGGGTTCTGCTCGGCGCCTTTGTTTTGGCTGATATCGGTGCCCAGCCATTGTTGTTCGGGTTTCTCGATGTATTCCCACTCCATACCCTCTGGCCATGGACCTTGGCCCTTATTCCAGGGCCCGCGCACGCTATCTCCGCCGTTGGACATGTTGAACGCGACATTCTGGAATCGAGGGTCGCCTGGGAGCTTGCCGGGAGGGAAGTTCACCGGAAGTTCGTTGAGGGCGGCGGTGAACTGCTGGTAGTGAGCGACCTCGCGAGTCATCAAGAATGTCAACGAATCCTGCACGCTGGGATCGTCGGTGAATTGCTTGAGGTACTCGTAGACGACTTTCGCCCGCGATTCTGCCGCGAGGTTACTGCGCAGATCCACGGCCGGGTCGCCGTTCGCGTTGATAAAGGTGCTCGCCCAGGGGTTGCCGGCCGAGTCCTTGATGTCTGGTCCGCCACCACTGAGCGTCAAGAACAATGGGCTGACCGCGACCTGGTGGATTGCTTGTTCGCGACCGTCCGGTGTGGCCACCGCCGGCATCCAGTCGCATTTCTGGTTAGCCATTTTGAGATCGTCGTTGAGCCCGTCCAGCAGCATAGTGATCATCGAGCCAACCATTTCGAGATGGCTGAGTTCTTCGGTGGCGATATCCATGAAAAGGTCGTACATCTTGGGGTTCTTCTCCCGCAGCACGAAGGCCTGGGTGAAGTACTGCAAGGCAGCGGTGAGTTCGCCGTTGGCCCCGCCGAACTGCTCTAACATCAGCGATGCGAATCGCGGATCAGGTTGATTGACTCGGACTTCGAATTGAAGACTTTTGTTGTGGACGAACATTGCGCCTCCCAGGCGGCATTGAAGAGGATCCTAAACAGGGGAACCGGAGATAGTCGTCGAACCAGGTGCTGTAGTTCGACCGGTGAGGCGATGCGGAAGGCTGAAGAGCCGCGCGTCGCAAGTCATGCGTACCCATCCGAGTCCCGGCTAAACGTTCCAGATGAGGCATTGATCGATTCCAACGACGCAGGATGCCTTACTTCACGAGGAGATCCAGTGGGGTTTGCAGGAACCAGTTAGGGTCTCAACCCACTGCGGCTGTGAAGTCTGTTCTACGGCAGCAATATTGAGTCGGGGGTTTCAGGAAGCCCGAAGTGGTGTATCCAGCGCTGTAGCAGTTCGTTCGATCCAGTAGCGCTGCTGTCTCGGAACAGCCGATCCGGCTTCCGGCCTCTTGCCAATTCGAAGGAACTCTAAGATGTCATCTCGCAATACCGTTGTGCGCTCTCTTCACGATCTCGGCGCCGCCGCCTGGTTTGGAGGCTCGTTGATGGGGGCGGTCGGTGTGAACGGCTCCGCGGCCGCCGTTCGCGACTCCAAAGACCGGGCCCGCGTGGCCGCGGTGGGGTGGGCGAAATGGGCCCCGGTAAGTGCGGTAGCCATCGGCATGCACCTGATCGGGGGCGGAGGCGTGCTTTACGCCAACCGCCACCGCGCGAAGCACCAGTCGGGTGTCACCGGAAACACTGTCGCCAAGATCCTGCTCACTGGTGCTGCGCTGGGCGCCACGGCTTACAGCGGCATTCTGGGTGCGAAAACCGCTCAGGGCGATGGACATGCGGCGGCTGGCGCGACCGAACCGTCGGCGTCAACCCCGGACGATGTCGCGGCCGCGCAACATCAACTGCGTTACTTGCAGTGGGCGCTGCCGGTGCTCACCGGCAGCATCGTGTTCTTAGGCGCCCAACAGGGTGAGCAGCAACGTCCCGGGCAGGTTCTCACCGGAGTCGCCAACACCCTCGCGCGCCGAGCACGCAACTAACGCCAAACCGGCATCGTGTTACAGCTCAGCGACAGTCAGAAGCGTTGGAGCGCAACGCTTCTGGCTGCCAACAGTGTCAGTCATAACCGGACGCCGTCCAACGATTCCCGGGCGGCAGCCCATGGAAGGCATAACTCATGGCTCAAAATCCCAACCTTGCCGCACTTTCTGCAGCCGGAGTGTCGGTATGGCTCGACGACCTGTCCCGAGGCCGACTGGAATCCGGCAACCTGCAGGGCTTGATCGATACGAGAAGCGTCGTCGGCGTCACCACCAATCCGTCGATCTTTCAAGCCGCCCTGTCCCAGGGCCACGCCTATGACGCTCAGATCGCCGAACTGGCCAAGCAGGACACCGATGTCGAGGCCGCGATCCGGGCGGTGACCACCGATGACGTCCGTGCGGCATGCGACCTGCTCACGCCGCAATGGGAGGCTTCGGACGGTATCGACGGTCGAGTCTCCATCGAGGTCGATCCACGCTTGGCGCACGACGCCGACAAAACGGTCGCCCAGGCTGTCGAGCTGTGGAAGATCGTCGAGCGGCCAAACCTGTTCATCAAGATTCCTGCGATGGAAGATGGCTTGCCGGCGATCAGCGAAGTGGTCGGCCAAGGCATATCGGTGAATGTGACGCTGATCTTCTCCGTCGAGCGGCACAAGCTGGTGATGGACGCCTACCTGGCCGGTCTGGAAACAGCGAAGGCCGCCGGATACGATCTATCCGCGATTCACTCCGTCGCGTCGTTCTTCGTCTCCCGAGTGGACACCGAAATCGACCACCGCCTCGACGCGATCGGTACAGACGAAGCTGCTGCGCTGCGCGGACGCGCTGGGGTGGCGAACGCCCGACTGGCCTACGCGGCATATCAAGAAGTGTTTGACCGTGGCGACCGCTACACGGCACTCAAGGCCGATGGGGCTCGGGTGCAGCGCCCACTATGGGCATCGACGGGAGTCAAGAATCCCGATTATTCCGACACCCTTTATGTCACCGAACTCGTTGCCCCTAACACGGTAAACACCATGCCGGAGGCGACAATTGACGCGGTCGCCGACCACGGCACGATCACCGCTGACACCGTGACTGGGACGTCCGACGCGGCGCAGACGGTATTCGACGCCCTCGACGCGATCGGCATCGACGTGCGTGACGTGTTCTTGACACTGGAAGACGAGGGCGTCGACAAATTCAAGGACGCCTGGTCGAAGCTGCTGAAGGCGACCCAAGAGCAGCTCGACGGCGCTGCGACATAACGTGCCACAGGCGAAGTCGAAGAGTGATTACCTCCGACACGACGCCCATCCGATTGAGAGCTCTAGTCGGAAGCCGTCAAGCGTTGAACCGCGTCTTCGAGCGAGCGCAGGTAACTCACACGGGTCGGCAGGCGCACCGAATCCCATCCTGGACCGGCGACCATAACCCGCGTGCGTGCGGCTCGGACTGCTTTGACGGCGGCCAAGTCGGCGGTCCGAGCCGATTGTGCCCACAGCACGACCGGGATCGTTTGACTCCGGCGCTTGAGCGCATCGATGATCGCCGTGACGGGCACTGACGCGCCTAACATCAATGCCGCGCGATCGCGTTCGGACAACGCGGCGCGAAGTGCTTCCAGCGCCAGGGTGTGAGTGTCGTTGTCGGTGCAGGCCAAAATGGCCGTCGCCGGTGTATCGGTCGGCGCCATCGGTAAGCGCTGTAGACAGCTCACCACCGTCCAGGACAGTAAGTGTTCGACGTCAATGCAACGTTCACCGCCGGCTTGCTGTTTGTCGATCTCGGCGAAGACAGGCCGAATCAACAAGTTCCAGGTTTCGAGCACCCCATAGTGCCTGAAGTGACGTTCGATCACACGCGCCGCGGCGAGTTCGTCGAGCGCGAACAGGGCCGTCTGCAATGTCATTGTTTGTGTAGGCGACGGAATGAGGGTTTGCATCGCTGCGCTAGCCGCGCTGCGCGGGTTGACACCCGCAGCGATCAACTCATTCATGTGTCGTAGCGCCGTGATGTCGGTCTCGCTGTAGAGACGGTGTCTGCCCGGCGCGTGCCCAAGCGGTCCCACACCGTAACGGTGACTCCAACTGCGAAGGGTCGCGGTCGGCACGCCAAGCCGAAATGCGGCAGCCCGCACGGTATACCGAGCCACCTGCGACTGCACTCCGTCTTCCCGACTGCGGTCCGCGGCCTCTGCACCCACTGCAGCGTTCTCCCGGCGCCGCCGGCCGCCGTCGCGCTTGTTCATGCGACTCACTGATCCTCATCCCCGTGTCGACAATCGTTGCCGTATGCGGGTATCGACGGTGCCAGGATATGCTCACCGACGCCGTTGTCGCCGACGATCGGCCACTACCCGCGCACGTCGTCCGGTCCGACGAGCTCGCATCCCGGCCGCCATCCGCCGGGCCCGGCCGGATCGCCGCGGGGACGAGCCGAGCTATTTGGTCGGAACCATGGTGTGTCAAATTCGATCGCAACGGTTATTCACCAGCAATGACAGCCAAGCGCGGTGCGGTCGTAGTCGTTCCGGCCTGCAACGAATCCTCGGTGTTGTCCAGGTGTCTGAAAGCGATCCGGACCGCCGCGGCCGGTGTCGCGGTACCCGTATCTGTGGTGGTGGTGCTCGACGCATGCGACGACGAAAGCGCGAGTCTTGCCGGACGATTCGGATCGAATGTGCATTTTTTGGAAGTCGACGAGCGAAACGTGGGCGCGGCGCGCGCGGCCGGATTTCGTTATGCCAGATGTGTCCTGCGGAGCGTTGGAGAGCGGACCTGGTATGCGACGACGGATGCCGACACCGAAGTAGGCAGCGATTGGTTGCTCCGCCAGCTTGGGACTGACGCCGACATGGTCCTGGGTGTGGTGCGGGTGGGCCAGTGGCGCCATCACTGTAAGGAAGTCGCTGACCGTTACAAAGCGCGCTACGCAGCCGACGCGCCCCGACGCCGCCATGTTCACGGCGCCAACATGGGCTTCAACGCCGACGCTTACTGGCGTGTCGGAGGGTTCGCTGCACTCGCCAGCGGCGAGGACGTCGATCTGGTCGACCGGTTCCGAGCCGCCGGCTGCCGTGTGCTCTGGGACGACGAGCTCTCGGTAGCGACGTCCGATCGTCGTAACGGCCGCGCGCCCGGCGGCTTCGCCGATCACCTCGCTGAGCTATCACGAGAGGTTTCGGGCGATCAGGATGGGAAAGTCGAGGCATCATGACTGCCGATCTGGTCCTGCGTTGGCTTCGCGCCGGTGACTTGGAGTTACCGCTGCCCGGGTCGGGCCGAACCGCACAGCGCTGGCGTCGCCTTTCCGAGTTGACTGAAATCGACGTGGTCGCGGGGCGGTTGGCCGAGGCCCATGCCGACGCGATCGCAATCCTGGCCGAACTCAATGGCCCCAGGCCGCGCACGGATGAGTTGTGGGCAGTCTGGGCCGCCGAAGCCCCCGACGCGGTCGTGACTGCCTGCGGCGCAGGCGATTCGCTAGTCCTCAACGGCACCAAGGCGTGGTGCTCCGGCGCCGGACTATGCACGCACGCGTTGGTAACTGCTCAGCTCAGCGGCGGACGTCGCGGGCTGTTCGCGGTGGACCGATCTGGCGCTCGTCCAAAGGAGCGCATCTGGCGTAACGCGGGCATGGCCGACAGCGACACCAGATCGGTCCAATTCGACAGCGCGGCGGCGATTCCCGTCGGGCAGCCGGACGACTACCTGAACCGACCGGGCTTCTGGTTCGGTGCTATCGGTGTCGCGGCGTGCTGGTTGGGTGGTGCCCGGGCGGTGGCCGCACCGCTCTACGAGCGCGCCGCGGCCGGCTCGACCGACGGACACCTGCTGGCGCACTTGGGCGCGATCGATGCGGCGATCGCCGGCGCGGAGGCCACCCTAGGCGCGGCGGCCCAACAGGTCGACGGCGATCCGCACAATGGCTCGGGGTGGGCGGAATTGACGGCGAGACGCGCACGGGCAGTAGTTGAGAACGCGGTCGACGAAGCACTCGTGCGGACGGATCGGGCGCTGGGACCGGGCCCGCTGTGCCTCGACGAACAGCACGCGCGCGCCGTGGCCGACCTCAGTGTGTACGTCAGGCAAAGCCACGCCGAGCGTGACCTCGCCGAGCTTGGCCGGCTGGCGGCCTCGGGTCGTGCCGATGGATGAAATGTTGTCGGCGACCGGTTCGCGGATGCAGGCCAGCGCGATCGCTGACGGCGGCACCCCCGTCGAGTTGTGGACCGGCTGGAACCATTGCTTTGCGCCCTGGGAGATCGGGGCCTGCCCGGGCATGACGATCGTTGCGCCGCATCCCGATGACGAAACGCTCGGCCTGGGAGCAACTTTGGCCATGTTGTGTGCGGCCGGCATCGACGTGCAGGTGGTGTCGGTTTCTGACGGCGGTGCCGCGCATCCCGGGCTGGGCGCAGACGGTCGCGCCCAACTGGAAACCATGCGCCGGGCCGAGCTTCGCCGGGCAATGGCGGTGCTGGGTGCAAGGGAGCCGATTCGGCTGGGAATGCCCGACGGTGAGTTGCAACTCCACGAAAGGCAAATCACAGAGCGGATCACCGCTCTGCTCGCCTCCTTCCCCGCCGGCAGGTGGTGCGCGGCAACCTGGCGCGGCGACGGCCACCCCGACCATGAGGCGGTGGGGCGGGCCGCCGCTGTCGCTGCGGCCAACACCGGCGCGCCGTTCGTCGAATACCCGGTGTGGATGTGGCATTGGGCCAGACCCGGAGATAGCGTGGTGCCGTGGGCCCGCGCCCGCCGCGCCGCATTGACCGATGAAGCGCTTGCCCTGAAACAGCTCGCCGTGCAGTCCTTCTCGAGCCAAACTCAACCACGGACCGACGGTGGCGCGGTGCTACCGGCCGCTGTCGTGCACCGGCTGCTGGAGGTGGGGGAGGTGGTGTTCGTGTGAGCAGGCTGCCCAACGACTACTTCCGTCGGATGTACTCGCGTTCGGCCGATCCCTGGGAGCTGGAGACTCGCTGGTACGAGCAGCGTAAGTACGCGATCACCCTCGCCATGCTCCCGGACCAGCGTTACCGGCATGCGTTTGAACCTGGCTGTTCGGTTGGGGTGTTGACCGAGCTCTTGACCCAGCGGTGCACTCGGGTGACGGCCACCGATGTCGCCGCCGCGGCGCTGCAGAGCGCGAGCCGGCGCCTGAGCGCTGCCGTCGAGCGCAGGCAAGTGACCTTACTGCGCGCTTCGGTGGACGACCCTTGGCCGCCAGGGCCTTTCGACCTGCTGGTGCTCTCCGAAGTCGGCTACTACTTGACACCGGATGCGCTTCGTGAGGTGCTGGACCGCGAGTGTCCACGGTTGGCCTCTGGCGCGACCGTAATCGCCTGTCACTGGCGCCACCCGGTCGACGACTATCTGATGTCGGGTGATGACGTCAACGAAGTTGTCGCCGCGACCGCCGGACTCCACCTGATCGGCAGCTACCGCGACACCGACGTCGCGATCGACGTGTTTGATGCCAGCAGCGGCGATTCGGTGGCCGCTCGCACCGGCGTTCCGATGTCATGACCGCCGAAGTGCAAAGTCACTCCGAAGGCGGCCCATAAAGCTGGAGATCGTTACCTTCGGAATCCTTGAACGACGCGATGCGGCCCCACGGGTGCGAGCTGACTTCGTCGACAAATTCCACGCCTGCTTCCGAGAGCCGCGCGACCTCCTTGTACAGATCGCCGTCGGGCTGAAACGTAAGGACCGCCCCGCCTGTGCCTCCCTTATGGGTTGCTTCGCGAGCGTTCAACCCGATTGTGACGCCGTCGGCATCTAGTTCCGACCAGTCATCACTCTCGCTCTTCACCGTGAGGCCGAGAGTTTGACCGTAGAACTGAACCGCTCGACTCATGTCTTCGACTGGCAACCAGACCGTTGCAACTGCACTTGCCATAATTCCTCCATCAGAATCCGTTGTTTCAACATTGCGCGGTTACCCGCAATTCGGCCGCTCACACCAACCTCTTCCCACGGATAGCACTCGGATGCGCGATCGGTGACGGCCTCGTAGGCGCGCGGGCCGTTGTATCCGCTTACACCCCAAATGATTTGAGCTACTCCCCGATCTAGGTACCGCCCTAGGAGTCGCCCGCCGCAGCGACGGGTCCGGGGCGCGACCGGGGCGACGATCGCTCGTCGACGAGCGAGCTGGGGCGGTATGGCCGACCGCCAGCACCTCTCCGCACTGTCCCGGAAGCCCCATCTGCAACGTTTTTGCATCGATTGAGGTGTGAGAGATCCGCAACACGGGTAGACCACAACCAGTGATTTACGCACGCAGAAATGGAGATGCCGTGACGTTGATAGACGCGGCGAAGCGCAAGGCCGGTCACCTGGTCGAAAATATCAAGGATAGGAAGTCATCCCACGACACGCGAAGCCGCAATACGCGTGAGGCTGATGTAGTTTCCGATCCCGGTGTAGCGAACTCCCGCGCGGGCATGCACGGCGAGGACGGCAGCTACGTTGGCCGCACGTTTCCCGACGTTCCTTTCGATGTCGGGCAGAGTGGCGCCGAGGCGCGCAGCGAGCAGAAGCGGAACGACACTTCTCGACATTCGGAACGGGACCCCGGCGAGCGAACATCATGAGTACGAAAATTGCCGATACCTTTGCGGCTCAAAGCGATGCGATTGACTCGCGCTATCACCTGTCGGGTGCGGTACGCCGGCAGCTCAACAAAGTGTTTCCGACGCACTGGTCGTTCCTGCTGGGCGAAATCTGCTTATACAGCTTCATCGTGCTGCTGATCACCGGCGTCTATCTCACGCTGTTCTACGACCCGTCGATGACCGAGGTCACCTACAACGGCGTTTACCAACCCCTGCGCGGTCTCGCAGTCTCGAAGGCCTACGCGTCCACCCTGGACATCTCCTTCGAAGTCCGGGGTGGCCTGTTCGTCCGCCAGGTCCATCATTGGGCTGCCTTGATGTTCGCTGCGTCAATCATGGTGCACTTGGCTCGGGTGTTCTTCACCGGCGCGTTCCGGCGGCCTCGCGAGGCGAACTGGGTCATCGGCGTGATACTGCTGATCTTGGCGATATTCGAGGGCTTCTTCGGCTACTCGCTGCCCGACGATCTGCTGTCGGGCACGGGGATTCGGGCGGCATTGTCGTCGATCACGCTGGGCATCCCACTGGTCGGCACCTGGCTGCACTGGCTGCTGTTCGGTGGTGATTTCCCTGGCGACATCCTCATCCCGCGCCTGTACGGCATCCATATCTTGCTCTTCCCTGGCATCATGCTCGCCCTGATCGGAGCGCACGTAGCGCTGGTGTGGTTTCAGAAGCACACTCAGTTCCCCGGTCCCGGCCGCACCGAGCACAACGTCGTCGGCGTGCGGGTCATGCCGGTGTTCGCGGTCAAGTCAGGTGCTTTCTTCGCGCTGACTGTCGCCGTTCTGGGTTTGATGGGCGGCCTGCTGCAGATCAACCCCATCTGGAATCTAGGCCCGTACAACCCATCTCAGGTTGCGGCGGGTAGTCAACCGGACTTCTACCTGATGTGGACCGACGGGCTGATCCGTCTCTGGCCGGCGTGGGAGCTGTACATCGGGCAGCACACGGTCCCCGCCGCCGTAGCCGTGGCGCTGATACTGGGTCTGGTCTTCATCCTGTTGACGGTTTATCCGTACCTGGAGAAGCGGTTCGCCGGCGACACCGCGCACCACAATCTGCTGCAGCGCCCGCGAGACGTGCCGGTTCGGACCGGTATCGGTGCGATGGCGATTGCGTTCTACACCGTGCTGACCTACTCGTCGTTCAACGACATCATTGCGTACCAGTTCCACATCTCGTTGAACGCGACGACGTGGATCGGGCGCATCGGGATGGTGGTGCTGCCACCGATCGTGTACTTCATCACCTATCGGTGGTGTATTAGCTTGCAGCGCAGCGACCGTGCGGTTCTAGACCACGGAGTCGAGACCGGGATCATCAGGCGGCTGCCGCACGGTGCCTACATCGAAGTCCATCAACCGCTCGGTCCCGTCGACGATCAGGGCCAGCCGCTGCCACTGGAATACCAAGGTGCGCCGGTGCCGGTCAAGATGAACAAACTCGGTTCGGGAGGCTCACCGGGCTCTGGCAGCTTCTTTCGTGCCGACCCGCCCGCCGAGGATCGCGCGCTCACCGAAGCCGCGCACGCCGCCGACCGCAAAGCCCTCGCCGCGCTGAAGGAACGCCAAGACGATGTCAACGGCAACGGTTCACCCAATGGCCACACCGGGCGGCACGTGTAACTTACGTGCCGCCGGTTGGACTGCTGCTGCGGCGGTTTCGAGCGCGCCGCACCGTTTCCTCGACGATGCTTTCAGCAATTGCCGCCAGCTGGTGTTCTCGGTCTGGCTTATGCGCCTCAACCGCCTGGTCGACTACTGCCCGGCTCACCAATGCGCGCTGCAAATGCTCTGCTCGTACTTCAACCGCAACCAGCAACTGCGTGTTGTAAACCGACACCGCTGCCGGATCAGCGAATGCAGACCAAAGTCGCACCGCGTGCTCACCGAATACTTCCCTGTCCCGGGCGTAGACGTTGGTTGAGCCGACCACCCGGTTATCAATCAGCACCAGCAACGCTAACGCTACCGGATTGCTCGGATCGCGCCGACTCGCCTGCGTACCTTCCTGCGTTGCGGGTATCCCCTCACCAGCGGTCGACACCGAATCGCAGTTTCTCACTCCGAACGAAAGGTCAACCTATGACCGTGACACGAGACATCGCCGCCAGCCGTCAGCGGGTGTGGGACGTGTTGGCCGACGGCTGGACATACTCGGGCTGGGTGGTGGGCAACAGTCGGATCCGTGCGGTGGATTCGACTTGGCCGGCATCCGGCGCTCGCATTTTGCATTCCATCGGAACGTGGCCGGCAGTCATCGATGACGAGACCGTTGTGCAAAGCTGTATACCAGGTGAGGAGCTTGTCCTGCTGGCGAAGGTGAGGCCGGCCGCGACAGCACGAATCACGCTGCGGCTGAGTGATGTTCAGGGAGGTGGGTGCCGCATCGAGATGAGCGAGCTGGCCACCAGCATTCCGCTGCGATGGGTGCCGGACAGTGTGCAGCTACTGGGGGTCGCGCCGCGCAACCGGGAGTGCACCTGGCGGTTGGCGATGATCGCCGAACAAAACGACCCCGACGCCGTTGAGTAGCGTCGGATTATCGAATTTGTCGGCTGCTTCAGTCCGATGCGGTCAGATCGCGCGTAGCCGGCCCTTCGAGGAGCGTGCCATCCGGGGCGAAGCGTGAGCCGTGGAGTGGGCATTCCCAGGCCGCGTCGGCGTCGTTCCAGTTCACGATTCCCCCCAGGTGCGGGCACACCGGCGAGACGCGGTGCTCGACACCGGCGACCCGACACCTGGCTTCGAGATGCCAAGGGGGGCCGCTCACTAAGCCGCCCTCGCCCTCGGTAGGGCTGCGACGGCCCGTGCGAACCGACGGGGTGATCCAGCCCTTGGTCAAATTAAATCCGACCTGGAGATTGGATCGCACGGCCGTTCGCAGGCCGGAAAGTTCGCGCGGGCTCCAGCTGGCGAACGCACTCGACCAGTCCATCCGCCCACCCAGCAGGCGGCTCGACAGCGCCAACGCTGCAGCAGCGCCGTTCGTCATTCCCCACTTGTTGAAACCCGTTGCAACAAAGATTTTTTCGTTACCCGGCAAGATGGGGCCGACGTATGGCAGGTCGTCGATCGGCGTGTAATCCTGCGCAGACCAGAAATGCGTCTGCTCGGCGCCCGGGTAGTGCTTGCGCGTCCACGACGACAACTCATCGAGCGCCTTGGAAGGACTCTTCTCGCGACCGACGGTGTGGCCGGCGCCACCCACAATCAGTAGCTCACCGTCGGCGACGGGCGCGTAGCGCACAGAACGCGTGGGTGAGTCGGTCGAAATCATCATCGGCCGGGTGATGTCGCCGGGGACCTTGAACGCGAAGCAGTAGGACCGGCTTGGCTTGACACGCGCGAAGTAACCGCCGCGATCGAGGATCGGAATCCCAGTGGCCAGCACCAATTGCGCGGCGGAGAGTTCCACGTCCCGCTGAGCGGCGTCGTTGACGTGGACGCGCACGCTTTTGCCGTGACCGGAGACCCGCCGTACGCGTATCTGTTCGACTAATCGTCCGCCGTTACGGAGTAGTTCGACGGCCAACGCGTCCAAGAGTGACATTGGATCGAACTGCGCCTGCTCGGCCAGGCGCACGCCACCGTGGTAGGGAAACGGCACCTTCGCGTCGTCCTCCCACGTGGCGGGCAGGTCCACCGTCCGGCACGCCTTTAGCTCAGCGCGCGCTGACTCGACGCCCTTACTTGACTGTGCATAGGTGTAGGCGTCCTCATGCTGCACCGCTACATCATGTGTGTCGCAGTAATTCAATAGCCAACTTTGACCCTCACGATTGCCGTCCACGTACGCACGGGCCACACCCTTGCCGTGCTTGGACAAGATCTTCGAAAGGTGGCTGCCCTGCAGCAGACTGATCTTGGCGGTGGTGTTTCCGGTGGCGCAGGCGCCGACCGTGCGGGCTTCCAACACCAATACGTCCTTACCGGCGCGAGCCAACAGAACTGCGGTGATCAGTCCGGTGATCCCAGCGCCCACCACAATGACATCGGCGCTGCGGGCGGTGTCGTCAAGCTGGCTTGCAGCCCAAGGCTGTTCGACTCGGTCACTGAGCCATAAAGAAGTCACCCCTTTGCTGATACCCCGGCAGCACCACGGGGAAACGCGCGCTGTCCGACGCGGTCAGTGAATGTCCCGGAGCGGCGGTCACTGCGACGATCCCTGGTACCCGAATTTGTCCGCACCCCTTTGGAATTCCGGTGATATCCCGGGGAACAAACGCATATGCGTTTTGGGGGAACTCCATCGGGGTACCACGCTGAGGTCTGTGACTTCGCGCTCCGCGCGCGCCGGTATCGGCGGCCGTTCGCGAGGACGCCGGGGCTTGGCAGCGCACTTGGCGCTTGAGGAGGCAATGCACATGAAGGCGGTCACCTGGCATGGAAAGCGCGACGTCAGGGTAGAAAGCGTGCCTGACCCAGTTATCGAAGAGCCCACGGACGCGATCATTGAAATCACGTCGACCAACATCTGCGGGTCCGACCTGCATCTCTACGAGGTGCTCGGCGCGTTCATGAATCCCGGCGACATCCTGGGCCACGAACCGATGGGAATCGTGCGCGAGGTGGGTCGTGACATCACCAACTTGGCGGTCGGTGACCGGGTGGTGATCCCGTTCCAAATCTCCTGTGGCAGTTGCTATATGTGCGACCTGCAGCTCTACACGCAGTGCGAGATCACGCAGGTTCGCGACCAAGGGATGGGCGCCGCCCTGTTCGGCTATTCCGAGCTATACGGCGCGGTTCCCGGCGGACAGGCCGAACTGCTTCGGGTGCCGCAGGCGCAATTCACCCACATCAAGGTGCCGGTAGGGCCACCGGACTCGCGCTATGTCTATTTGTCGGACGTGCTGCCGACCGCTTGGCAGGCTGTTTCCTACGCCGCTATCCCCGCCGGCGGCTCAGTGACCGTGCTCGGCCTCGGGCCGATCGGCGACATGGCCGCACGCATCGCCGCACACCTCGGCTACGAGGTCATTGCGGTGGACCGGATCCGGGAACGACTGGCCCGGGCCGAGGGCCGCGGTATCCGGACGATCGATCTGGAGGATGCGGGCGACAAGCTGGCCGATGTGGTCCGCGATCTCACGAACGGTCGCGGCACCGACTCGGTGATCGACGCCGTCGGGATGGAAGCGCATGGATCACCGGTGGCCAAACTGGCTCAACAGATCACCGGCCTGCTGCCTGACGCGTTGGCCAAGCCGATGATGCAGAAGGCTGGCGTGGATCGCCTCGATGCGTTGTACTCGGCGATCGACATCGTGCGTCGCGGGGGCACTATCTCGCTGATCGGCGTGTACGGCGGGATGGCCGACCCGCTGCCGATGCTCACGCTGTTTGACAAGCAGGTCCAGCTGCGCATGGGTCAGGCCAACGTGAAAAAGTGGGTCGGCGACATCATGCCGCTGTTGACCGACGAGGACCCGCTAGGCGTCGACAGCTTCGCCACCCACATTCTGCCGCTGGCCGAGGCGCCGCGCGCCTACGACATCTTCCAGAAGAAGGATGACGGCGCGGTGAAGATCGTCCTCCGGCCCTGACCGACGGCATCAGC
>NZ_DATNJW010000585.1:0-4208 GCF_035603715.1 Mycobacterium sp.
GGGCCGCAGAACGGATGTATCGCGGGGTAACGGGTGTCGTGGGTCTCCAACGCCAAATCGAAAGCCTGGCCGAGATTTTGGGTGAGAAAGCGGAACGCGTCGACGCGGTGGGCGCCCGAGGGTGCGTTAGCGTCTTTGAAGACCTTTCCGCCCGCATCGCGGAGCTTCTCGCAGAAAGCGGCCCACGCCGTTTGCAGCGCGGCGTCGTCGGGGCCGTCACCGAAGGCCATTTCACGCACCCAACCTGTCGAGCATCGCTCCTACGACATCACATGCGCGCCGAGCCGATTCGAGCCGGCCCTCCTGGTCGATGCGTGGGCCGATCAGCTCCAGGTCGAATCCGTGGGTGTAGCCGGCGTCCAACGCCTGCCCGACCAGCGACTCGATCGGGATCGTGCCGTCGCCGGGCACCGCCCGGCCGGGCAGCGACCGGTCACCGAGCACGTAGTCGCTGAGCTGGATCAGCCGGGTGCGCGGCAACGCGCGTCGCACGTGCTCGTCGACATCGCCTTCGGCCCAGCAGTGGAACACGTCGATGCAGATGTCCAGCTCGCTCATCTCGGCCAGCGTGACGGTGTCCCGCAGCGTGTGGGCGAGATGAATGTCGGCGTAAAGGCTCGACGCGTTCTCGATCGCCAGCGCCACGCCCGACCGTTTGGCGTACACCGCGCACCGCGCGACCATCTCGCAGAACCGCTCGGCAGCTTGAGCCCAGCTCAGCGGACCCCGCCCGCCGGTGAGCAGGTAGACGGTGCCTGCGCCGACTGCGGCGGCCGCGTCGATCACCCGGTTGAGCGCGTCGCGGGCATCGTGGGGGTCGTTGGCCAATGCGCCCCCGGCGAACAGGTGGTACACGGCTTCGACGCTATAGCTGTTGTCTTTCAGCAGGTTTGAGAATTGCGGGTCGAGCAGCTGGCTGTCCAGAATGCTCAGCCGGGTCACCGCGAGGTCGGTCCAGTACTTCTGCAGGTCGGTCAGCGGGGCGCCGTAGAATGTGACGTTGTGCACCGACAGGCGCTCGTGGGTCACTGCTACCCTCGGTTTTCGATCTCGACGCCGAATCGCTCACGGAACGGCCGGAATTCCTCATGTAATGCGTCGAGGTCCTCGCCGATGTCGATGAGCAGCTGGGCGGAGTAGCGGAACTTGCCGTGCCGGTCGCCGCGGTTGTCGGTCAGGTAGGACCGCATCGCCGACTCAGCCCGCGCTGTCAGCTTGCGACCGCCGAATGCGTAGTACCGCCGTACAATCGCGACCTGATCGCCGATGAAGTCGGTGTAGCGGACGTGCAGGATCCGCGGATCGTCGACCATCGGGTTGCTCATCGTGTTGGCGATGCTGGCGCGAGTCAGCTCGAGGTGCAGCTTGGCCTCGGCGTGCAGATCGACCGGACCGAACATGCCTTCGGCGATGTCGGCCATCATCATCGTGCGCGACGCGGCTACCTGCACCGGGTCGCGGTGCAGCCAGACCAGCCTCGCGTCGGGGTACGTCGCGAACATCTCTTTGAGCCGGAAACCGTGAAAGCCTTTGAGTACCCAGTACTTTCGCGGGCGGCCATATTGCAGTTGCTGCAGCATGGCTTTGTGTAGCCAGTATTGTGCCGTGGCGTCGGTGGCCAGTCCACCGACCAGCGATTGCATCGGGACGCGCCACCACGCGGTCGGCGTCATCACCCGGAAATCGAACGCCCAAGTGCGTTCGTCTTCAGGCAGGCCGTCGCCGAGCATGTCGTTGTAGGGGTGGCTGTGCAGCCACTTGGGCATCTTGGCGTTAATTTCGCGCCAGTCGTCGTCGGCCCGTGCGCGTCGCGCGTCGTCCGACCCGGCCAGACCGGGTGGTGGCGACGGGTACATCACTTCCCAGAACCGCAGCGCCCGGGCGTCCGGATCGACGGACATCAACGCGTGCATCAGCGTTGTGCCCGAACGTGGTTCGCCGGTCACGAACATCGGCGCATCGATCACTTCGTCGGCGACGGGGTAGCGATTGCGGTCTTCGATGAATTCCAGCCGCGAGGTCAGCAGCCAGCGGCACACTTGGGCCGCCGCGGCGATTCCCGCGGCGTCCATGCCGAGGCTGTTGAGGTGATCGACGGCTACGGCGAATCGCTCCGCCAAGGTGGGGTCGGCGTAGTCGGTCAGGCCGGTGTCCGCTGTCGCGGAGGCCAGTAACTCGTCGGCGTCCAGTCCCGCGGTCATCGGAGGTCTCCGCACAATTGGAGCAGTTCGTCCTCGGCTGCACGAACATTGGCGGCCGAGGCCGCCGCGTAACCGAGGCCGGCCATCGCGCCGTAGTCGAGGATCTTGGGTACGCGTAAGCCCGCATCGACAAACGTCTTGATGATCTTGGCGACCTCCTTCGGCGTGCCATGTGGGACCACGGCGAGCAGCATCTCCGGTCGTGCCCCGGCCAGGAATTCGACGATCCGTTCGCGGGTGAGGATCGCGGGGTCGATGTCCTGGAACCCGCGCCAGTGGGCTCCCATTGGATGCTCGAAACCGAAGCCGGACAACGTCTCTGCGGACACCTGGAGTAGAAAGGCTTTCACCAGCGGCGCCTCCAGAATCTCGGCGAGCGCGGCGTCGTCTTGGCCGATCAAGCAGACCTGGATGAAACACGGCGTGATCGCCATCGGATCGCGGCCCGCGTGCTCGGCCGATGTCCTTACCGCCGAGAGCATCTCGGCGTAGTGCTCCGGCGTCCACGCGCCCGCTGGCCACCAGCCATCGGCATACCGGCCGGCGATATCGAGCATCCGCGGGCCGCTCGCCCCGATCCAGATCGGCGGCAGCCGGTCCTGGTATGGCTCGGTGTCGAGCCGGGCGTGATGCAGCCGGTAGAACTGTCCGTCGAAGTCGACCGGACCGTGGCTCTCCCAGAGCAGGCGGATCAACCGCAGCGCTTCCTCGAAGCGGGCGACGGGGCGGGCGAAGTCGAACCCGTACGGCAGGGTGTTCTCACTTTCGCCGCTGCCGAGACCGAGGATGAACCGGCCGCGAGCGACGTGGTCGATGGTCAGCGCGGTCTGGGCCAGCATCGCGGGGTGGCGGCGAACGGTGTCGACGACCGCGGAGACCAGCGGCACATTCTTCGTCAGCGCCGCGGCTGCGGCGGCCACCGCCAGGCCGTCGAGATGGCGATGCGGCGACGGCGACGCGGTTGCCAGGTCGGTGAATTCAGGCGTCCAGATCGAATCGGGCCAGAAGCTGACCATATGGTCGGGCAGCCAGATCGAGTGGTAGCGGCCGCCGTCCAGCTCGTCGAGCCGCGACAAGTCCAGGGGCAGGGTGGTTCGCAGGAATGCCGCGGGCTGAACCTTCATCGAGACATGATGCTAAGCACCTGCACAGCGCGGTGTCGACGAAATCGCTCAGAGGCGGGCACATCGGCACATCCCCGAGAAACGAAAGTGCGGTGAGATCGCGCACCCGCGACCTCACCGCACTTTCGTAACAGAAGGATTTAACCCTCGATGATGAACTCTTCAAGCTGCGTGCGCGCGACGTCGTCGGGCAGCTGCTGCGGCGGGCTCTTCATCAGGTACGCCGACGCCGGGATCACCGGGCCGCCGATGCCGCGGTCCTTGGCGATCTTCGCCGCACGCACCGCGTCGATGATGACGCCGGCCGAGTTCGGCGAGTCCCACACCTCGAGCTTGTACTCCAGGTTCAGCGGCACGTCACCGAACGCGCGGCCCTCGAGACGGACGTAGGCCCACTTGCGGTCGTCCAGCCAGCCGACGTGGTCGGACGGGCCGATGTGCACGTCCTTGGTTTTGAACTCGCGCTGCAGGTTCGATGTGACCGCCTGAGTCTTGGAGATCTTCTTGGACTCCAGCCGCTCGCGCTCGAGCATGTTGAGGAAGTCCATGTTGCCGCCGACGTTGAGCTGCATGGTGCGGTCGAGCTGCACGCCGCGGTCCTCGAACAGCTTGGCCATCACGCGGTGCGTGATCGTCGCACCGACCTGGCTCTTGATGTCGTCACCGACGATCGGCACGCCGGCGTCGGTGAACTTCTTGGCCCACACCGGGTCCGACGCGATGAACACCGGCAGCGCGTTGACGAACGCCACACCGGCGTCGATCGCGCACTGCGCGTAAAACTTGTCGGCCTCCTCGGAGCCCACCGGCAGGTAGGACACCAGCACGTCGACCTTGGCGTCGCGCAGCGCCTTGACCACGTCGACGGCCTCGGTGTCGGAGA
>NZ_DATNJW010000586.1:0-24323 GCF_035603715.1 Mycobacterium sp.
TACCTCCTCGGCTGGGATGCGCTGCTGCAGCCCGGACTGCCGGAGCCGACGCTGACCTGGCTGGACGACATCGCGCCCGACGATCCGCTGGTGATCATTCACAACTCCGGACACAAGGCCTTCTTCAACTCGTGTGCCGCCAAGCGCGCCGGCCTCAACCGCGACACCGCCGACCCCAAGGGCGCCAAATTCGGCCGCGACGCACACGGCGACCTCGACGGCACCGCGGAGGAATCCGGAGCGGTTTTCCCGCTGCTGCAGGGCGCTATCTCGCCGAGCGATTACCCGGCGATGTTGCTGGCCGAGTGCGCCCGGCTCAACCGGGCCGGGCTGACCACCTGTTCGGAGATGGCGTTCGATCCGGCGCTTCGCCCACTGGTCGATGGCCTGCGCGGCCAACTCACCGTCCGGTTGCGGACCTACGAGATGTCGAATCCGCAGATGTCGACCACCGCCACACCCGGGGAGGGTGACGACGTGGTGCGCCAGGTCGGCATCAAGATCTGGGTGGACGGCTCGCCGTGGATCGGCAACATCGCCTTGTCCTTCCCGTATCTGGACACCGCCGCCACCCGCACCATCGGCGTCACGCCGGGTTCCTGCGGCCACGCCAACTACACCGCCGAACAGCTGACCGAGATCGTCGGGGCGTACTTCCCGCTCGGTTGGCCGATGGCCTGCCACGTGCAGGGCGACGCCGGGGTGGACACCATCCTCGACGTCTACGAAGAGGCCCTGCGCCGGCATCCACGCGACGACCATCGTCTTCGCCTCGAGCACGTCGGCGCGATCCGCAACGAGCAACTCCGCCGGGCCGCCGACCTGGGCGTCACCTGCAGCATTTTCGTCGACCAGATCCACTATTGGGGGGACGTGATCGTCGACGGGTTGTTCGGCCCCGAGCGCGGATCCCGTTGGATGCCAGCAGGTTCCGCGGTGGCTACCGGCATGCGGATTTCGCTGCACAACGATCCGCCGGTGACGCCCGAGGAGCCGCTGCGCAACATCAGCGTGGCCGTGACACGCAAAGCGCCCAGCGGGCGGGTGCTCGGTCCCGAGGAGCGGCTGACCGTCGAGCAGGCGATCCGGGCCCAGACCATCGACGCGGCCTGGCAGCTGTTCTCCGACGACATTGCCGGCTCGCTGGAAGTCGGCAAGTACGCCGATCTGGTGGTGCTGTCGGCCGATCCGCGCACGGTGCCGCCGGAGGAGATCGCCGACCTGGAGGTGCGGGCGACGTTCCTGGCCGGCCGCCAGGTCTACGCGTCGTGACCCCTGCCCTCGACGACATTCTCGACCGCGTCCACGTGGTGGCCCTGCCGATGCGGGTCCGCTTCCGCGGCATCACCACCCGCGAGTTGGTGCTGATCGACGGCCCGGCGGCCTGGGGCGAGTTCGGCGCCTTCCTGGAATACGGCGACGCCGAGGCGGCGCACTGGCTGGCCGCCGCTGTGGACTCGGCCTACCGGACCCCACCGCCACCGCGGCGTATGCGCATCGACGTCAATGCCACGGTGCCGGCCGTCGACGCAGCCGAGGTGCCCGGCATACTGGCCCGCTTCCCGGGCGCACGCACCGCCAAGGTGAAGGTCGCCGAATCCGGCCAGACCCTCGACGACGACGTCGCCCGGGTCGACGCGGTCCGCGCGCTGGTGCCCACTGTGCGCGTCGACGCCAACGGCGCCTGGACCGTCGACCAAGCCGTCGCAGCCGCCGCCGCGCTCGGCCCGCTGGAATACCTCGAGCAGCCCTGCGCGACCGTCGACGAACTGGCCGAGCTGCGCCGGCGGGTCGATGTGCCGGTCGCCGCCGACGAGAGCATCCGCAAAGCCGGCGACCCGCTGGCCGTGGTCCGCGCCGGCGCCGCCGACATCGCGGTGCTGAAAGTTGCTCCGCTGGGCGGTATTTCGGCGATGCTGAAGATCGCCGCGCAGATCGACGTCCCCGTCGTGATCTCCAGTGCGCTCGACTCGGCGGTGGGCATCGCGGTCGGGCTGGCCGCGGCCGCGGCCCTGCCGAATCTCAACCATGCTTGCGGGCTGGGCACCGGCCGGCTGTTCGCCGAGGACGTGGCCGAGCCCGTCGCGCCCGTCGACGGCTACCTGCCGGTCGGGCCAGTCATCCCGGACCCGGCGCGGCTGCAGGCACTGGCCGCGCCACCGCAGCGCAGACAGTGGTGGATCGACCGGATCAGGGCGTGCTATCCGTTGCTGTCCTGATTTGTGGGGTGCATGGCGTAGACGACACGGGTGCTATCGCCAACACTGATGGGTATGACGCGAAAAGTGCTGATCGTGGGCTTCCAGGGCGTGCAGGCGCTCGACCTGGTTGGCCCGTTCGACGTGTTCGCAGGAGCCTCGTTGGCGCTGGCCGCCCAGGGCAAAGAGGGCTACCAACCGGAGCTGGCGTCGCTCGACGGGCAGCCAATCGCCAACGGGACCGGTCTGACTTTTGGCACGGCCAAACTGCCCAACCCACCCGAACCCGTCGACACCCTGGTGTTGCCCGGTGGTCAGGGCACCCGTCCCGATCGGCGTGACCCGCGCCTGGTCGACTGGATCGTCGCCGCGGCACCGCAGGCGCGCCGGATCGCCACCGTGTGCACCGGAGCCTTCCTGGCCGCGCAGGCCGGCCTGCTTGACGGTTGCCGGGCGACCACCCACTGGGCTCACGCCGACAACTTGGCGCGGGAGTTCCCGACGATCGACGTCGATCCCGATCCCATCTTCGTGCGTAGCTCACCGAAAGTCTGGACGGCCGCCGGCGTCTGTTCGGGCATCGACTTAGCGCTGGCGCTGGTGGAGGAGGATCACGGGACCGAGGTGGCTCAAACGGTGGCCCGACATCTGGTGATGCACCTGCGACGGCCCGGCGGGCAGACGCAGTTCGCCGCGCCGGTGTGGGTGGCCCGGGCCAAACGTGAACCGATCCGCGCGGTGCAGGACGCCGTCGAGTCCGAGCCCGGCGGTCCGCACAGCATCAACGACCTGGCCCGGCTCGCCGCGATGAGCCCGCGGCACTTCACCCGGGTGTTCACCGACGAAGTCGGCGAGGCGCCCGGGGCTTACGTCGAACGGGTCCGCACCGAGGCGGCGCGTCGCCAGCTCGAGCAAACCGACGACACCGTGATGACGATCGCGACGCGGTGCGGCTTCGGCACCGCAGAAACGATGCGCCGCAACTTCATTCGACGAGTCGGCGTATCGCCCGACCAATACAGGAAGACATTCGCATGACACAGATCGCCATCGTCGTCTATCCGGGCTTCACCGCGCTGGACTTCATCGGCCCCTACGAGGTGTTGCGTTGGCTGCCCGACGTCGAGGTCCGCTTCGTGTGGCACGAACCGGGCCCGATCACCGCCGACTCTGGCGTTCTGCTCATCGGGTCAACCCACTCGTTCGCCGAAACCCCAACGCCGGACGTCATTTTGGTGCCGGGCGGGATGACCACCATCGAGCACGCCCGCGACGAGGTGCTGCTGGACTGGGTGCGTTCCGCGCACCAGACCGCAACCTGGACGACGTCGGTGTGCTCGGGCTCGGTCATCCTCGCGGCGGCCGGGTTGCTCGACGGGAAACGTGCCACGTCGCACTGGGCGGCGCTGAGCATGCTGAAAGCCCTGGGCGCCAAGCCCGTCGGTGATGAACGGGTAGTGCACGAAGGCCCGATCGTGACCAGTGCGGGGGTGTCGGCGGGCATCGACTTGGCGCTCTGGCTGGCCGGCCAGATCGGCGGTGAGGAACGCGCGAAGGTCATTCAGCTGTCGATGGAGTACGACCCGCAGCCACCGTTCGACAGCGGCCACATGTCCAAGGCATCGGCGAAGACCAAGGCGGTTGCCACCGCGCTGATGGCCCGCGATGTCGCGAAACCGGCTCAGCTCAAGGCCGGCTCGCAACTGCTGTGGAACAGCGCGCTGGCTGCCGCCCGGGGCAAGCTCGCCCGCCGCTAACCGGCTATTGCGTCGATCACCGCGCTCGGCTGGTCGATCGAGACGAAGGTGCGTGAACCCGGCACCTCGATCAGTTTCGCGTTGCTGAAGACGTCGGCCAGCCGCCGACCCAGGCTCGGTTTGAACACCCGATCGTCCTGGCCCCAGACCAGCGACACCGGCTTGTCGAACCGGGGTAGCCGGGTCGCCACGTCGGTCAGATCGGTGACGGCGATCTGGCGTAGCAGCGCGGCCAGATCACGACAGATCCGAGCGTCGTTCAGGCAGGGCGCGATCCAGCCGGCGGTGAGGTGGTTGTCGGGTCGGCTGATCAACAAGCCGAAGCCGAGGGCGGAGTTACGCAGCGCCGGCAGCCGCATCGGCCCCATCAGGGCCTTGATCGAGACCGGGCCGCGAAGCAGGCTGAACACCACGTCGAACGGGAACGGCGGGCATTGGTCGAAGGCGTCGCAGTTGGTCAGCACCAGCCGCCCGATCCGGTCCGACCGGGCGTCAACGGCCAGCTGACAGAGGCCGCCGCCGGTGTCGCTGCCGACCAGCGTCACGTCGGACAGGTCGAGGGCCTCGATCGCCTCGTTGACGATCCCCGCGACGCCCTGCAGCGACAGCACGCTCGCGTCCTTGACCGGAATGGTGTGCGATCCCAGCGGCAAGGTCGGCACGATGCAGCGGTAACCACGGCGCGCCAGCTCCTCGGCGACGCCTCGCCACAGCTCGCCGTTGACCAGGACGCCGTGGACGAAGAACACCGGCGGATGCATCGAGTCCTGCGGCCCGAACTCTTGGTATTCGATGGTTGCCTGCTTGAGTGCCAGTTGAGTCATGCACACAGTCAAGGCGTAAACCCGCTGCCAGCTCGACGCCGCGGACTGCCAAATACTGCCAACGCCGCGGTGTCGCGTAGGTTCGTCGTCGTGATCAACCTGGCTTATGACGACAGCGGGACGGGGGAGCCCGTCCTCTTCATCGCCGGCCGCGGCGGTTTGGGACGCACCTGGCACCTGCATCAGGTCCCCGCATTCCTGGACGCCGGCTACCGCGTCATCACGTTCGACAACCGCGGGGTCGGCGCGACCGCGAACGCCGACGGGTTCAACACCGAAAGCATGGTCGCCGACACCGCGGCGCTGATCGAGTCGATCGGCGGCGGCCCGGTGCGCATCGTGTCGGTATCGATGGGTTCCTACATCGCCCAAGAGCTGTTGTTGACCCGGCCGGAGCTGGTGAGCCAGGCGGTGCTGATGGCCACCCGCGGCCGGCTGGACGCGGCGCGCGAGTTCTTCCGCTCGGCCGAGGATGAGCTCGCCGCCTCCGGAGTGCAGATTCCCACCGCTTACGACGCCAAAATCCGTTTGCTGGAAAGCTTTTCCCCCAAGACGCTGAGCAACGACGAGGTCGTCTCGGAGTGGATCGGCATGTTCAACATCTGGCCGATCAAGATCACCCCGGGGCTGGTCCGCCAGGGCTGGGTTTCCCCGCAGGGCAACCGGCTACCGGCCTACCAGGGCATCACGACGCCGGTGCTGGTGATCGGTTTCGCCGACGACGTGGTGACGCCGCCGCACCTGGGTAAAGAAGTTGCCGACGCGATCCCCGGGGCCCAGTTCCAGCAGATCGCCGACACCGGGCACCTCGGGTTCCTGGAACGGCCCGAGGTGGTCAACGCCACGGTGCTGAAGTTCTTCGCCAGCATGGGTTACTGAGCGCCCGCGCCGGGTGTGCAGGTTGTAAGCGCCAAAGCACCGTTTGCATGACCAGAAGCTGCACAGTCGGCAAGCGGGAAGTCCCGACTAGGCTGATCTGGTGAATCCCTCGACGGCACAGGCCCGCGTGGTCGTCGACGAACTGATCCGCGGCGGAGTCCGCGATGTGGTGCTGTGTCCGGGGTCGCGCAACGCCCCGCTGGCGTTCGCGCTGCAGGACGCCGACCGGGCCGGCCGGGTCCGGCTGCATGTCCGCATCGACGAACGCACCGCCGGGTTTCTGGCCATCGGGTTGGCGATCGCCGCCGGCACACCCGTCTGCGTCGCCATGACGTCGGGCACCGCGGTGGCCAACCTGGGCCCGGCGGTGGTCGAGGCCAACTACGCCCGCGTCCCGCTGATCGTGTTGTCAGCCAACCGGCCCTACGAAATGCTCGGTACCGGCGCCAACCAGACCATGGAGCAGCTGGGCTATTTCGGCACCCAGGTTCGCGCCACAATCAGCCTCGGGCTGGCCGAGGATGCCCCCGAGCGGATGGCTGCGCTCAACGCGACCTGGCGATCGGCCACCTGCCGCGTGCTGGTGGCGGCGACCGGGGCGCGCAGCGCCAACGCCGGCCCGGTGCATTTCGACATCCCGCTGCGCGAGCCGCTGGTGCCGGACCCCGATCCCGGCCCGACCCCGCCGGGCCGGCCCGACGGCAAGCCGTGGACCTACACCCCGGCGGTCACCTTCGACCAGCCGCTGGATATCGACCTGAGCCGGAACACCGTCGTCATCGCCGGACAAGGAGCCGGTGAGCAACCCGAGCTGGCCGCGCTGCCGACCGTCGCCGAGCCGACCGCGCCGCCGGCGGCCAACCCGCTGCACCCGTTGGCGTTGCCGCTGCTGCGCCCGCAGCAGGTGATCATGTTGGGCCGCCCGACCTTGCACCGACCGGTGTCGGCGCTGCTGGCCGACCCGTCCGTGCCGGTGTACGCGCTGACCACCGGGCCGCGCTGGCCGGACGTCTCGGGCAACTCGCAGGCCACCGGCACTCGCGCGGTCACCACCGGCCAGCCGAACCCGGGCTGGCTGAGCCGCTGCGCCGAACTCAACGGGCACGCCGTCGCCGCGGTACGTGCACAGCTTGCCGCCCACCCGCTGACCACCGGCCTACACGTGGCCGCCGCCCTCACCGACGTGCTGCGGCCCGGCGACCAACTCGTGCTCGGGGCCTCCAATCCGGTGCGCGACGTGGCGCTGGTGGGCCTGAACCCGCACGGCATCAAGGTGCGTTCCAACCGCGGGGTGGCCGGTATCGACGGGACGGTGTCCACGGCGATCGGAGCTGCGCTGGCCCACGACCCGACCGGCGGCCGCACCATCGCGCTGATCGGTGACCTGACTTTCGTCCATGACAGTTCCGGCATGCTGATCGGGCCGTCCGAGCCGGTACCGGCCGACCTGACCATCGTGGTGTCCAACGACAACGGCGGCGGCATCTTCGAACTGCTCGAGCAGGGCGACCCGCGGTTCTCCGACCTGTCCGCCCGGGTGTTCGGCACCCCACATGACGTCGACGTCGGCGCGCTGTGCCGCGCGTACCACATCGACAGTCGCCAGATCGAGGTCGACGCGCTGGGCGCCGCACTCGACGAGCCGGCCGCCGGACTGCGGGTACTCGAGGTCAAAGCCGACCGATCCTCGCTGCGGCAGTTGCACGCTGCGATCAAGGCCGCCTTGTGAGTCGACTTGCCAGTGCTCTCGCGGCGCTGAAAGCCTGGTGGCACATTCTCATTCACGGCCGCAGCGGTGAGTTTCCCAATACCCGCGGGCACCGCGCCATACGTTGGGCCCGCATCGGGGTGCTGATCGTGGCCGGTCTGGTCACGCTGCAGTCGTTGCTGCTGGTGGCCGGTGCCGTGCGCAATGACTTTGCAATCAAACACAATATGGGTGTCGCCGAGGCCGAGGTACTCAGTGCCGGTCCGCGCCGCTCCACCATCGAGTTCGTCACGCCGGACCGGGTTACCTACCGCCCCGAGCTCGGCGTGCTGTATCCCTCCGAATTGGCAACGGGCATGCGGATTTACGTCGAATACGACAAGCGCAACCCCAATCTGGTTCGGGTGCAACACCGCAACGCCAAGCTGGCGATCATCCCGGCGGGATCCATCGCGGTGCTCGGCTGGCTGATCGCCGCCGCGGCGCTGACCGGCCTGGCCTACCTGGACAAGCGGCTGGATCGTCAGCTGGCCAGCGCGTCGAGCCAGCCCGGATCTTGAGTGTCGACAATGCTTTTGGTGTTCAGGTTGTATATGGTCGGGGTGCCGGGGTTGTCCGGGCTCGCCTCCTTGAGGCGTGCCTTGTTCGCCTCGTTGACCGCAGCGGTATCGACCACGAAGGCGGCGGCTGCGATTCGATCGGCCACCACGTCGGGCAATCCGCTTTCGCGGGCCATCGCCGCGACGGCGTCGTCACTTGGGCCGTCGGCACTCTGATGGCGGTAAAGGTCTTGGACGAAAGCCTGATACGCCGTCGGCGGCGTCGCCGGGTCGGCCGCCAGGAACAGTGCGTTGACGAGGCGGGCCGACACGTCGTTGTGATGCCTGCCGTCCAGGAACGTCATCCAGCGATACGTGACCGCCACCCGGCCGCTAGCCAGCGCTGCGGCCAGCCGGTCGCCGTCGGTCGACTCGAACTCGGCGCAATGCGGGCATTGCGGTTCGCAGAAGATCGCCAACTGCACCGGGGCGATCCACGATCCGACCAGCACACCGTCGCCGTCGAGGGTTCGCGGCACGTCGGCGTGCGCGGTATTGGTGGTGAACATCACCAAAACCAGCATGGCCGCCAATACGCCCAGGTAGGACCGCATTGTCAGAGCCCCCTTTGGGTCAGAGTTCGTGTCGAGTACGCCAGTCGGTAACCATATCGACAGTCGACGCTGCCACCGTGATGGTGTGCGAGTAGCGATTGTCGCGGAATCCTTTCTCCCGCACGTCAACGGCGTGAGTAACTCGGTGATCAGAACACTCGAGCATCTTCGCCGTACCGGACACGAAGCCCTCGTCATCGCGCCCGATACTCCGCACGGCGAGGAGCCCGCGGACCGCATCTACGACGGTATCCGGGTGCACCGGGTGCCGTCCTGGATGTTCCCGAAGGTGACCACCCTGCCGTTGGGGCTCCCGATGCCACGGATTCTGCGGGTGCTGCGCGGATTCGAGCCCGACGTCGTGCATTTGGCGTCGCCCGCCCTGCTCGGCTGGGGCGGGGTGAAGGCGGCCCGTCGTCTCGGGGTGCCGACCGTCGCGGTGTATCAGACCGACGTCCCCGGCTTCGCGGCCAGCTACGGGATCGGGATGACCGAGCGGGCCGCCTGGGCGTGGTTCCGCCATCTGCACAAGATGGCCGACCGCACCCTGGCGCCATCTACTTCGACAATGGAATCGCTTGTTGCTCATGGCATTCCGCGGGTCCATCACTGGGCGCGCGGTGTCGACATGATCGGCTACGCGCCGTCGGCCCGCGACGAGGCCCTGCGGCAGCACTGGTCGCCGGACGGCAAGCCGATCGTCGGATTCGTCGGCCGGCTGGCGCCGGAGAAGCATGTCGAGCGGCTGACGTCGCTGGCTGCCGCCGGCGACGTGCAGGTGGTCATCGTCGGCGACGGCGTCGACCGGGCCAAGCTTCAATCGGCAATGCCCACAGCCGTTTTCACCGGCGCGCTGTACGGCGAGGAACTCGCCACCGCGTACGCCAGCATGGATGTCTTCGTTCACGCCGGTGAACACGAGACTTTTTGCCAAGTCGTGCAGGAAGCGCTGGCCTCGGGCCTACCGGTGATCGCTCCCAATGCCGGTGGACCGCGCGACCTGGTGACGCCGTGGCGCACCGGATTGCTGTTGGAGGTCAAGGAATTCGAAGCCGAACTGCCCAATGCCGTTGCGCACCTGCTCGAAGAACGGCAGCGATACTCGGTGGCCGCGCGCAAGAGCGTGCTCGAACGCAGTTGGCCCGCCATCTGCGACCAGCTGCTCGGCCACTACGAGGCCGTGCTGTCGCCGATTGCCCGGGCGCGCATGGCGCGCCGGCAACACGCGCAAGGCCAGTGACCTAGCCCTGCGCCAACTCGGCGACCGGCTGCCATTCCTCCCAGGTACGCAACCGCTGCTCGTAGTCGGCCTTCGCCAGGCCCAACGGCGCGTCGCCGAAGAACACCCGTAGCGGCGGTTCGTCCGCATCGACGACCTTGAGCACGGCTGCCGCCGAGGCTGTCGGGTCGCCCGGTGCCGCCCAACGAGTTTTGCGTACCTTCTCGTTCTCGGCGTGTAGGTCGGCATAGGCCGGTAGCGGCTCGGCCGTCCGTGACGACGACCCGGACCAGTCGGTGGAGAAACCGGCCGGCTCGATCAGCGTGACGTGCACGCCGAACGGCGCGACTTCCTGGGCCAGCGACTGAGAGAAGCCCTCCAGCGCCCACTTGGATGCGTGGTAGATGCCGACGTTGGGGAAGGCGACGATGCCACCGATCGACGACACCTGAATGATGTGGCCGCTCCGCTGGGCCCGCAGATACGGCAACGCGGCCTGGGTCACCCACAGGGCGCCGAACACGTTCGTCTCGATCTGATCGCGGGCATCCTGCTCGGATAACTCCTCGACAAAGCCGAACTGGCCGTAGCCCGCGTTGTTGACGACCACGTCCAGGCGCCCGAAATGCTCGTGAGCCTGCTTGACCGCGGCGAAGTCGGCGGCGCGATCGGTGACGTCCAACTGGATCGGCAGAATCGCGTCGCCGAACTTGTCGACCAGATCGCCCAATGTCGCGGTGTCGCGCGCGGTGGCGGCGACTTTGTCGCCCCGATCCAGAGCGGCGATCGCCCATTCGCGTCCGAAGCCTCGTGAAGTACCGGTGATGAACCAAACTTTTTCTGTCACGCCGTTGTTCAACGCATCCGTCGGCGTCCCATTCCCGGATTGGGAGATAGTGTCGATGGCGTGAACCGCGCAACCCTGGACAAAGACCCCCGTGAAGTGGCGTCGATGTTCGACGGCGTCGCGCGACGCTACGACATCACCAACACCGTGCTCTCGGTCGGTCAGGACCGGTACTGGCGGCGCGCCACCCGCAACGCGCTCGGCATCGGCCCGGGCGAGAAGGTGCTCGACTTGGCCGCCGGCACCGCGGTGTCGACGGTCGAGCTGGCCACCTCCGGGGCGTGGTGCGTGGCGACGGATTTCTCCGTTGGGATGCTCGGCGCCGGCCGTGCTCGCATGGTGCCGAAGGTGGCCGGCGATGCGACCCGATTGCCGTTCGGCGACAACGTGTTCGACGCGGTCACTATCAGCTTTGGGCTGCGCAACGTCGCCGAGCGCGACACGGCTCTGCGCGAGATGGCCCGGGTCACGCGGCCCGGTGGGCGGTTGGTGGTGTGCGAATTCTCCACGCCCACCAATCGGTTGTTCGCCACGGCCTACAAGGAGTATTTGATGCAGGCGTTGCCGCGGGTGGCGCGGGCGGTGTCGAGCAACCCGGAAGCCTATGTGTACCTTGCGGAATCGATTCGGGCCTGGCCCGACCAGCCTGACCTGGCACACCAGATATCTGCAGCCGGGTGGTCGGCGGTGCGGTGGCGCAATCTCACCGGCGGCATCGTCGCCCTGCACGCCGCCTACAAAGCGGCGCGCTGAGTTTCATTCGCGTTGATTCTGCGTCTGGCCCGGTTGTGCTTCGTGTGCAACCATCGGGACCGGTGAGCCGCGAATTTCTTTGGTATATCCCGAATACTGTGCTGTCCGGACACCGAGGCGACGACACCGTCGATGGCTGGGGCAGCCTGGATTACTCAGTCGAACTGGCGCTGCGCGCCGAGCGGAGCGGCTTTGGCGGCGCGCTGATCGGCACGGGTTGGGGCAGGCCCGACTCGTTTGCCATCGCCACCGCGATCGCCGCACGGACCACGACGTTCGCCCCACTGGTCGCCATCCGTCCCGGCTATTGGAATCCTGCGCACTTTGCCAGCGCCGCCGCCACCCTCGACCAACTCAGCCGCGGCCGGCTGCTGGTGAACGTGGTCACCGGAGCCGACGATGCCCGGGCGTACGGCGACGTCGACCTCGACAAGTCGAGCCGCTACGACCGGACCCGCGAATTCCTGCAGCTGATCCGTCGATTGTGGCGCGAGGAGGACGTCACCTTCGACGGCGAATACTTCTCCGTCGAACACTCGACGCTGGAGCCGCGAACCTTTGGTGCCGACGAAGGCCGTCATCCCAAGCTGTATTTCGGCGGCGCATCGGCCGCTGCCGAAGAAGTCGCGGCCGAAGAGGCCGACGTTCAACTGTTCTGGGGTGAGCCACTCGACGGGATCGCCGAACGCATCGAACGGCTCAACGCGTTGTCCGAGAAACTCGACCGCGAGCACGCGCCGTTGGAGTACGGCCTGCGGGTGACGACGTTGGTTCGGGACACCTCGGAAGAGGCATGGCGCGACGCCGAGGCGAAGGTCGCCGAGCTGGCCGGCAAGCCGTCGGTGTTGCTGCTGCACAATGCCGGATCGGCGGAGGGGCAGCGACGGCTGAGCGATCTGGCCGGCCGCGGGGAAGTTCTCGACTCCTGCCTGTACACGACGCCGAGCAAATACGGCGGCGAGGGAGCCGGAACGACGTGGTTGGTCGGATCGGCCGCCGAAGTGGCCGCCGCTCTGCAGAAGTACCGGGACCTGGGCGTCACGCATTTCATCCTGTCGGACACGCCCTATCTGCCCGAGGTGTCCAGAATCGGCGACCAGGTTCTGCCGCTACTCCGCAATTAGCTGAACGGTTTTCGGCGGTCGATGAGTCGCGAGGCCAGCCCGCTGCCGCGCCATACCCGCGCCACCCAGTCGGCGTCGTCGTCGGTGACCAGGTTGCCCATCACGCGTACCGCGATGCCCATCAGCGTCGTCGAGCGCATCGCGATCGGGCCGGCGGCGGGCAGGAACCGCGGGAACGTCAGCAACAACCCCAGGCGGCGGGCCACCGAAAACCCTCGGCCGTAATGGGATTGCAGCACGTGCGGCCAGGCCTTGGACAGGTCACCCGAGCCGAGCATCTCGACCGCCAGCCGGCCGGTTTCCAGCCCGTAGTCGATGCCCTCACCGTTGAGCGGGTTGACGCAGGCCGCGGAGTCGCCGATCAGCATCCAGTTCCGGCCGGCCACCCCCGAGACCGCGCCGCCCATCGGCAGCAGCGCTGACGACATCGCACGCGGCTGGCCTTCGAACCCCCACTCGTCCCGACGCAGGTCGGTGTAGTACGACATCAGCGGTCGTAGCGCCAAGTCGGCGGGCCGCTTCGAGGTGGACAGCGCGCCCACGCCGATGTTCACCTCGCCGTTGCCCAGCGGGAAGATCCAGCCGTAGCCGGGCAGCACCGCACCGTCGGGCGAGCGCAGTTCCAGGTGTGAGGTCAGCCACGGATCGTCGCTGCGTGGCGTGGTCAGGTATCCGCGGGCCGCGATGCCGTAGACGGTTTCCTGATGCCATCGTCGGCCGAGCACGCGGCCCAGTGTCGAGCGGGCGCCGTCGGCGACGATCAGCTCGCGACAGCCGACCTGTGTCCCGTCGGCCAGCGTCACCGACGTCACTCGGGCTGATGAATCGTGATGAGCACCAACAACTTTGACGCCGAGTCGCATACGCGCACCGGATTCCTCGGCGACTTTGCGGATCCGGTCGTCCAATTCGACGCGGGCCACCGCACTACCGGTCGACGGGAACGACGGGCCGGGCCAGTCCACCTCGACCTCGCCGCCGAATCCGCTCATCCGCAGGCCGCGATGCCGGATCCGGGCGTCCAGCCATTCGCCCAGGCCCAGCCGCTCCAGCTCGGCGACCGCACGCGGCGTCAGCCCGTCGCCGCACGCCTTATCGCGGGGAAAGTTCGCCGCGTCGATCACCAGCACGTCGTGACCGGCCCGCGCGGCCCAGGCGGCCGCCGCCGAGCCGGCCGGTCCGGCGCCCACCACCACCACGTCGGCATGGGAGTCCATGCTCACCAGTATGTTGGTCGGGTGAGGACTCCGGCGACGGTGGTAGCGGGCGTGGACTTCGGTGACGCTGCTTTCGCCACCGATGTGCGCGACGGGGTGGCCCGTATCGAGCAACTGATGGAAACCGAGCTGCGCGGGTCAGATGACCTGATGACAGATGCCGTGCTGCACCTGTTCGAGGCCGGCGGCAAACGGTTTCGGCCCCTGTTCACGGTGCTCTCGGCGCAGTTGGGGCCGCGTCCGGACTCCGACGAGGTGACGATCGCCGGTGCGGTGATCGAGCTGGTGCATCTGGCCACGCTGTACCACGACGATGTGATGGATGAGGCGCAAGTGCGCCGCGGTGCACCCAGCGCCAACCTGCGGTGGAGCAACAACGTCGCGATCCTGGCCGGCGACTATCTGTTCGCCACCGCTTCGCGGCTGGTGTCGCGGTTGGGGCCTGATGCGGTGCGGATCATCGCCGAGACCTTCGCTCAGCTGGTCACCGGCCAGATGCGCGAAACGCAGGGGGCCGCCGACAAGGCCGATCCGATCGCGCATTACCTGAAGGTGGTGCACGAGAAGACGGCCTGCCTGATCGGTGCCGCGGGCCGGTTCGGCGCGATGTTCTCCGGCGCCGACGAGGACCAGATCGAGCGGCTCAGCCGACTGGGGGACCTGGTCGGCACGGCGTTCCAGATCTCCGACGACATCATCGACATCGACAGCGACCCCGACGAGTCCGGCAAGCTGCCCGGCACCGACCTGCGCGAAGGTGTGCACACGCTGCCGGTTCTCTACGCCCTACACGACACCGGACCCGATGCTGACCGGCTGCGTGAGCTGCTGGCCAAGCCGATAGAGAACGACGCGGTGCTGGCTGAGGCGCTGACCCTGCTGCGGGCCTCGGCTGGCATGGCCAAGGCCAAAGACACGGTCGCGCAATATGCGGCGAAGGCCCGCGAGGAGATGGCCGCGCTGCCCGACAGCCCCGGACGCCAGGCGCTGACGACGCTGGTCGACTTCACCATCAGCAGACACGGCTAGCTTCGGGGGAACTCAGCAGCACGGCGTCGGCGTTGAATGAACGTGTCTGTAGGAGGAAGTTGATGACCTGGCATCCGCATCACAACACGGCGAAGACGTTCGCGTTGTTGGTAGGCATGTCGGCACTGATCGTGTTCGTCGGCAGCTTGTTCGGCCGGGGTGTGATGTTCCTCGCCGTTTTGTTCGCCGTCGGCATGAACGTCTACACCTACTTCAACAGCGACAAGCTGGCGCTGCGGGCGATGCACGCCCAGCCGGTGTCGGAGGTGCAGGAGCCGGTGATCTACCGGATCGTGCGTGAGCTGGCTACCACCGCTCACCAGCCGATGCCGCGCCTGTTCATCAGCGACACCGCCGCGCCCAACGCGTTCGCCACCGGTCGCAATCCGCGCAACGCCGCGGTGTGCTGCACCACCGGGATTCTCAACATCCTCGATGAGCGCGAGCTGCGTGCGGTGCTCGGACACGAGCTGTCGCACGTCTACAACCGCGACATCCTGATCTCATGTGTGGCCGGCGCGCTCGCGTCGGTGATCAGCGCTTTGGCCAACATGGCGTTCATCTTCGGCTCGATGAGCGGCAACGATCGCGAAGGCGGCAATCCCTTTGCGCTGCTGCTGGTTTCGATGCTGGGCCCGATCGCGGCCACGGTGGTGAAGATGGCCGTGTCCCGATCGCGGGAGTACCAGGCCGACGAGTCCGGTGCGATCCTGACCGGCGACCCGCTGGCGCTGGCATCCGCGCTGCGCAAGATCTCCGGTGGAGTGCAGGCCGCGCCGCTGCCGCCGGAGCCGAAGCTGGCCGCCCAGGCCCACCTGATGATCGCCAGTCCGTTCCGGGCCGGCGAGAAGATCGGTTCGCTGTTTTCCACGCACCCGCCCATGGCTGACCGAATTCGCCGCCTCGAAGAGATGGCCGGCCGGTAAGTCACACCAGCCTCAGAAGTCTCCACAACTGACCATGGGATGACTTTTTAAATCGACACCACATGCGATATCACCACAGCATGAACCGCTATACCTACCGCGCCGAATGGTCCTCTGAGCACGGCGAATACGTCGGCCGCTGCCTCGAATTGCCGTGGCTGTCAGAGTGGGCGCCGACGATGCAGGCAGCGATCGCCGGCGTCGAACGCGCCGTCGACGAACACCTCGCCGAACGCGGCGAAGATGTTCCGCCGCCGCTGACCGAACGGAAGTTCAGCGGCAAGTTTCTCGTGAGGACGTCACCGGCGCTGCACGCCCGGTTGACCGTCGAGGCCGCCGAGCAGAATGTGTCGCTGAATCAGTGGGTGGTGCAGAAGCTGGCGGATCGGCCGCCGATCGGTCTGTTCGACCTCTGATATCGCCGGTGGTCTCGTTTGCAAAACAGTTGTGCCCCAGAGATATTGGTGCGTGTGAGGTCCGTGTGACTGCCGTTGCTCAGAAACCCGCGCCGTGCACCTCGTGTCCGGGTGTCTCGACCATCAGCCCGCGATAGGCCTCTTCCACCTTGGAGCCGTGGTTGATCACGCCGTCGACCTCGCGAGCGATCGGCATGTTCAGCCCGTACTTGTCGGCGAACTCCATGATCACGCTGGCGGCTTTGACGCCCTCGGCGACCTGGTTCATCGACGAGATGATCTCGTCGATGGGTTTGCCGGCACCGAGCTGCTCGCCGACGTGCCGGTTGCGGCTGCGCTGGCTGGTGCAGGTGACGATCAGATCGCCCATGCCGGCCAGCCCGGCAAAGGTGTCGCGATGGCCGCCCATCGCCTCGCCCAGCTTCGACATCTCGCGCACCGAGCGGGCGATCACCATCGCCCTGGTGTTCTCGCCGATACCCAGCGAATAGCCCATCCCGACCGCGATCGCGTAAACGTTCTTCAACGCACCGGCCATCTCGACGCCCAGCACATCGTCGATGTTGTAAACGCGAAAACGCTTGGTGTGGAACAGTTGTGCCAGCTGCGCGGCAAGGTGCTGGTCGGGCATCGCCAGCACCGCCGCGGCCGCGTAGCCTTCGCCGACTTCCCGCGCGATGTTAGGACCGGCCAGGATGCCGGCGGGATGGCCGGGCAGCACTTCGTCGACGATTTGCGACATCCGCATGTTGGTGCCTTGTTCGAGGCCCTTGACCAACGACACCACCGGCACCCACGGCCGCAACTCGGTTGCCAGCTCGGTGAGCACGCCGCGGAATCCGTGCGACGGCACCCCCATCACCACGACGTCGGCGCACTGTGCCGCCTCGGCGAAGTCGGTCGTGGCGCGCAGGCTTTCGCTCAGTTCGACGTCTTTGCCCAGATAGCTGGTGTTGCGGTGGTTCTCGTTGATGTCCTTGGCGGTCTCTTCCGAGCGCACCCATTGCAGCGTCGGCCCGCGTCGCGCGCAGATGGACGCAACGGTAGTGCCCCAGGAACCGCCTCCCAAAACGACGACCTTCGGTTCGCGCATAGCTCCCATGGCGATCAGCGTATTGCCGCCGCCTGTTCTTTACCGGCGGTTGGGGAGAAGTTGTGCCTAAGGGCGAACCTGGGAGTCCAACTGCCTGGCGTGGTGAGTTTCCATCGTCGCGTACGCCTGGCCGCAGGTGGAGAAATGTTCGGCATGATCGCCCATCTGCGTCACCAGTGCCGTCGAGTTGACGGTCCAGCGCGGCGCGCGGCGGGCCAGCGCTTCGGCTGACCGTCCGGTCCAGCCGCCTTGTGCGGCCGCAATCCGGTTGTCTACCGATAGATGCGACGTCGCCAGGTCCTCGCCGTGGCCGGTGATCTGTGCCGCCGATGTGGCGAGGTGTTCGAGGTTGACCGTCAGCGTCATGGCCACTTCCTACCAAGGCTGCGGCGGGCTGTCACTTCACCACGAACAGGCCGACGATCCCCGCTTCGGCGAACGACACCAGCAGTGCCGCCAACCACCCGGCACTCCAGGTCAGCAGCGCCGCCGGGACGACCGCGCGGAATCTTTTGAACGGTAGGGCGCACAGCACTCCGAGAGCCCAGACCACCGCGATCACCCAGCCGGGCGCCGAGTAAGCGACCACGGCTCCGACGACCGCGACAACAGGTGACCAGATCGAAAACAAGGGTGCGGGAGCCATCGCATCGGGGTCCGTCATCGGCCGCGGAACACCTCGAACTGGAGCACTCCGATCAGCATGAAGATCAGCGCGGACAAAAACCCGATACCGATTGCGCGTGACCACGGACGCGGAATCGGCAGAAAGACGGCGGACATGATCAGCAACGCGCTGCTCCGCACAATCTCTTCGGACCGGCTGGACTGCGCAAGCCCGGCCGCGCTCACCCCCAGCCAGATCCCATATGTGATCGCGCCCGCGATCGGGATGAAAAACGTTGCGAGCGCCCAATATCTGGGCGGTAGACGGCTCGACGATCTGATGGTGGATACCGCTTTCTATCGGGACGGTGGAGCGGGCAACGGCGGGGGTGTGGGCTCGGGCAACGGCGGAGCCGCCACCGATGGCGCCGGTGGAGGCGGCACCGGGACCGTGTAGACCTGCGGCGGGTTCGCCGCGGGCCCCAGGGTCGTCATGGGCAGCGGTTGGGTTGGTATCAGCTGAGGTGCCCCAGGTGGGTCCGAAGTTGTCGGCCAGACCCACGGCTGGGGCAGATCCGGCAACGATGCTCCGACGTGGTTGTGACCTAACGGGAGAGTCAGCGGCCCAAGCTGATTCGTGGTCACCTGTTGATTGAACAGTTGAGTCACGCTGCCGTCCGGTTTGTATTGATACGCCTCGGTACTCGGGTACGGCGTGATGTCACCACCGACCGCGACGTTGCCGCCCCCGGTGGGAACGATGTTCATCGTGCCGTTGACGTTGACGAACGGCTTGGCAACGCCCGGCTCGAATGGATCGGCGGCCTGGTAGGAGATCATCAGGGCGCCATTATCACCCTGCAGCACATTCACGATCGGCTTGCCGGTGCCGGCGTCCTTCCCGTCGGTCGACATCGTCGGGTTCTGCCGAGCGACGACGATGCCGTGCTCCATGTCCACATAGAGGCTGACCCGGGATGCTTCCGCCGGAGCGAATGGCGACGGCCCTCGGTTGTCGCCGACCATGTGCGGATTCACCCGGTCGTTGAATTCGAAGTTCTGCACCTCGGCCGAGGGTATGTACATGTTCTGCCGATAGACCCCGCCGCCGGGTATCGGGGTGAATGTTCCAACCACCACGTTGGATTCGTGCCCGCCGTATCTGGGATCGTAGGTGTGCGGATCGAGGCCCTCGGCCATCCGCCAGTCGTTGGCGGACAACGGATCTCGACCATATACCTGGCGGAACGCATCCCGCTGGTTCTTTTCCTGTCCAGCGTCGATGGCGACTTGGTCGGGGGTCAATCCGTCGGGGCCGACCCGGTCGATAGTCGGCGTGGCGTGTGGAATCGGCACATCGCCGTCGGCCATCTCGATGGCCTGCGCCAGTTCCTCGTCCACGACCGTCGCCTCACCCAATATCGCGTCGAGCTGTGGCTGAAATTGGGCCTGCTTGGCCGATAAGTCCGCGGCGGTTCCCTTGAAGGTCGAACTGGCCACGATTTTGTCGCCGACCGGGTCGATGGTCAGCCCGGCGGGCCCGAGGGCGTCGCGGAGCCTTTGCAGTTGCGCCTTGACCGATTCGATACCGTCGGCCGCGCGATCGGCTGCCATCGCCACCGCCAGCGCTTCGCGTCCGTCCTTGTCCAGGTCTTTGCGGGTCTGCCCGACGGCGTGCTTCGCCGCGTCGGCCGCCTCCCCACCCCAACTCTGGAAGGCCGGCAAGGTGGCAAGTGCATGCGACGCGAGTTGGTTGGCCTCGTTGCGATTACGCGCGGCATGAAAGACCTCGCGGACATCGCCTGGTTGCCATCGGTCGATGTCTGCAACCGACAGACCCGTCACGGCAAGGAGCTTGTCACGGATGTGTCGGCGGTGTCACTTCACCTTTGTGGATTATCCGGCTAGCGCCGCCTTCTCGGCGCGGCCGAACACCATGGCCTCGGTGATCCGGTCGAATCGGTAATCGATGGCGTCGGCGTAGTAGTTCTGTCGAACGTTCCAGGGCCGCTTGATCCCAGATTTCGGCAGCGCGTGCGGTGCCCGCAGTACATAGCCGGCCTGGATGTCCCAGGCCGGCTTCTCCGGCATCGGCTCACCGTCCAAATGCGGGTAGGCGTGGGTGTAGCCGTGAGACTTCATGTGAGCCAATAGCTTTGCCGTCGCACGCGCGGTCATGTCGGCGCGCAGCGTCCACGAGGCGTTGGTATATCCGACGCACCAGAACAGATTCGGCACTTCCTCTAACATGTGGGCCTTGTAGACGAAGCGGTCCTGCGGCTTGATTTCCGCGCCGTCTATGGACACAACCACCCCACCCAGCGCCTGCAGTTGCAGACCGGTTGCGGTCACGATGATGTCGGCATCCAGATGCTCGCCCGATTTCAAAGCGATTCCGGTGGAATCGACGTGGTCGATGTGCTCGGTGACCACCTCGGCACGACCGTCGCCGATCGCGACGTAGAGGTCGGCATCGGGGATCAGGCACAGCCGCTGGTCCCATGGGTTGTAGCGCGGCTTGAAGTGGGAGTCGACGTCGTAGCCCTTGGGGAGATAGCGCACCGCGATCTGGCGGATCCACCACTTCACGAAGCCCGGTGTCTTGCGCGCCAACAACCAGATCAAACCTTCCAGCAGCGCATTACTTTGGCGGACGATCGAGTGGGAGATCTTGCGCGGCAACACTTTCCGCATCAGATTTATCGGCCCGCTGCTTTTGGCCGCAGAGAACAGATAGGTAGGCGAACGCTGCAGCATGGTCACCTTCGAAGCCTTCTCGGCCAGCGACGGGATCAGCGACATCGCCGTGGCGCCGCTGCCGATGACCACTATCTTCTTGCCCTGGTAGTCGAGATCCTCGGGCCAGTGCTGTGGATGAACAATCGAGCCGTCGAACTCGTTGAGGCCGGGGAAGTCCGGGGTGTAGCCCTCGTCGTAGTTGTAGTAGCCGGACCCGAAGAAGAGGAACCGGCCGCGGTAGGTCTTCTCGGTCCCGTCCTGGTCGGCGGTCACGGTCCAGGTGTCATCCGAGGAGTCCCAGTCCGCCGAGCGGACGTGGGTGTTGAACCGGATGTGCTGATCGATGCCGTACTTGTGCGCGGTGGCGTTCAGGTACTCCCGGATGTGGTCGCCGTCGGCCACCCGTTCCGGACCGGTCCACGGCTCCCACGGGAAGCACAGGGTGAAGATGCTGCTGTCCGAGCGCACGCCCGGGTAGCGGAACAGGTCCCAGGTGCCGCCGATCTGCTCGCGTCGCTCCAAGACGACGTAGCTGGTCCCTGGATTGCGCTCGGTGATGCGGTGAGCCGCGCCCAGGCCCGAGAAGCCCGCCCCGATGATGATGACGTCAACGTCTGTCGTTTCGGATGGCGTCACGGTCATCGATGCACCTCACTTCGGAGCGGCCTGTTACCTACGTCACCAGATTAGGCACGGACCGGTTCATTAGGCGAGGGGCTACCGATTATCAGGGCTGAAGGAGGACATCGATATGCAGTGGCGCGCAAAAATCGATGAGCCACGTCTGATCGGCTGGACTGGCGAAGATCCGCGCGTGCGACGTGTCTTGAGCGAACGCGCCTTTGCACCGGTCGCCAAAGAACACATATGCCTTCGCGCTGTTGCAGAGGCGCGACATCCACACCATGCCGTCGACCTTGCACCCATGGGCGGCTTCGGCCCATTTCACCGTCTCCGGATATGTGGAGGCGGGGCTCGACGTCACATCCTCGGGGCCGACGCCGAGCCGTCGTAATTTCATGCCGTGCAGGACAGCGAGGCTTAGTTCACTGGTGACCTCGAGGAGAGCGAGCGCTTTCCGGGAGTAGTCGTCCCAGAGCAGGTTGCCCCCTTCCGCCGGGATGTCGTGCAGCAGGCTCTCAGCGATGGCCGCTTCCTCGGTGTCGGCCGCATACATGATCGGTACGACCGGCTTGCCGAAGAAACCGAACCGGGTTGGCGCGCCGATGCCCGGGTTGAAATCGGTGGGCGGGCGGGTGTTGGTAAACACGCGATACAGCCTGTGACCCTTGGGCAAGGTTTCGATGGCTGGTTTGAAGGGGTTCGGTGGCGCCTTCACCACGAGACGGCCAGCGCGTCGGCCGCCACATCGACAACTCGGTCCGGATCCGCTGTGAGGTGGTCGACGGGGCGGTCACCGTCGAAGTAGGTGGTCGGCGAGCAGAGCCATTGCACGAGGCCCGCCTCCGACCACTCGTTGGTATCCGCGGTCTCACGCAGGCGGGCTATTACCTCGAGGGGCTGTCCGTCGGACCCGAACTGGAACCCGGGGTAGACGAGGCTGTTGCCTTGCCGCACGGCGACGAGCGTGTTGTCGCGGTGTGCGGTGGCCGCGAAGTTGCGCGGAGCCCGTGACCGCGATCCCATTCGCTTGCCGGCCTCCGTGCTGGTCAACATCCCAAATTCGTGCTCGATCCGCGTGTAGAGATTCTGCTCGGCCTGGACGGCCCGGGTAATCGCGGGCTCGGTGTACACCGCGACTGATGCCAGTGCATGGCCGACGGCTTGAGCGCTCTCCCGCACGCGTTGGGTTGCCAAGATGAGGTCCTCGGCAGTGGTCATGGCAACCATCCTACATGCGATTCATGCACATACGTAGGCCGCACGAATTGCACTCTAACGATAGTTGACGAACTGCAGCGCGACGTCGAGGTCGGCCTTCTTGAGCATCGCGATGACCTCCTGCAGATCGTCGCGCTTTTTGCTGGTGACGCGCACCTCGTCGCCCTGGATCTGAGTTTTGACGGTCTTGGGGCCCTCGTCCCGGATCAGCTTGGTGATCTTCTTGGCGTTTTCGCTACTGATGCCCTCTTTCAGGGTGCCGGTGACCTTGTAGGTCTTGCCGGAGGCCTGCGGCTCGCCGGCGTCGAAGGACTTGAGGCTGATGTCGCGCCGGATCAGCTTTTCCTTGAACACGTCGACGGCGGCTTTGACGCGCTCCTCGGTAGAGCTGGTCAGCTCGATAGCCTCCTCGCCCTTCCAGGCGATCTTGGTGTCGGTGCCGCGGAAATCGAACCGGGTGGAGAGTTCCTTAGCGGCCTGGTTGAGCGCGTTGTCGACCTCCTGCCGATCGAGCTTGCTCACGACGTCGAACGATGAATCCGCCACTGGATACGTCCCCTTCTATCGATGTTGGCCGTTTGTTATCCGAGTACATCTTCGTTGTAGGCTAGCTACCCGTACTACACCGGCAGATTGCCCGAGCGGCCAATGGGAGCGGACTGTAAATCCGTCGGCTAACGCCTACCCAGGTTCGAATCCTGGATCTGCCACCGAGGTCAACGACCATTTTAGGTCACCGGCGCCGGCCTGCGGACCGCAATCGTCCGCAGGCCGTCCGCAGAAGATCGAGCAGGTACGCCGACCTACCTAACTGAGCGAGAGTTCCCGTCGGACAAGGTCTATCGCCGTTTCTCACGTATGCCCGCCGCGCGCGGAGAATACTCGATCCTTGGACCCAGGCTGTGTCAGATAAGACGTGTGACGACGCAGACTATGCGCGGCAGGCAAGGGAAGTGAAGGTGAACGGATCTAAGATGCTCGCGAAAGTTGCCATCGTCGGCATGTTTCTTGGCGCGGCCAGCGCGGCGAGTCTCCAAGCCGCCCAGGCCGACGCGGACGACCCGCTATCTGGCAGCGATACGGCGATCATCCTCGGCGGAACCACCGAGCCGACTCCGTCGACCGCCTTCGCGCAGGCCGTCGAGAATCTGTATCTGCACCCGCTGGGCTTCGACGGCGGCGCGACCTCCTCGACGGTCTGCGACATGATCGGGACCGACCCATGTGCCGCGCCGCTGCAGGTACTGACGACGCCCGAACTGATCCAGCAAAGCAATCTCACCGACGCCGACGACGTCGTCCTCGCCGTGGAGAACGAATTCAGGGCGAACCCAGGCGCTTTCACCGCCGAGCACCCGCTGACGATCTTCGGATACTCCCAAAGCGCCACTGCCGAGTCGATCGCCATGACCCAACTCGCAGAAGACGGCATCCCCAGCGCCGATCTGCACTTCGTGTTCATCGGCGACCCCTCCCTCCCGGGCGGAATTGAGGCGAACACTACGGTGACGCCCGATGATCTGTACCCGGCGACGATCTACACGCTCAACGGCGACGGGGTCGCCGACTTCCAGCAGGACTTCACAGCCGGAGGTCAGCTGGATGCGCTGTACAACCTATTCACCACGCACGCGGAATATTTGGGTTTGACACCGACGCAAATCGCTGACGCGACCACGTCGATCAACGGCGACCTAACAAATATCGACATCTCCGACAACATCAACAACTTCGACGCGTTTATAGGTGCACTGGCTCACGGGATCGGCAGCAGCGGACTGTTCGAGAGCCTTTTCGAGTCCCTGCAACTGTTTTTGACCAATACGTTCTGACCCGAGGCCTGAGTGAGCGTACCGGGCAGCGCTCGCAAGCAAGGGGTCGTGCGACGGCCAGGTACGTCACTCAACAAATGACGCCCGCCGAATGTTGGCGAAGGTTGATCGGCTGTTGCGAGGGGCCTGGCGGCGCACAGGTGCGTTCGGCGAAGGGGACG
>NZ_DATNJW010000587.1:0-9093 GCF_035603715.1 Mycobacterium sp.
ACACCCTTGCGGATGGCGCCCTTCTGCAGCTGGTTGAGGAACTCGCTGCGCACCTCGGACTGGGTCTGCTCCAGCCAGGCGCGGCGCGACAGCACCACGTTGTTGCGGTTCTTGTCCAGCTCGATGATCTTGGCCTCGATCTCCTTGCCGATGTACGGCTGCAGATCGCGGACCCGGCGCATCTCGACCAGCGACGCCGGCAGGAAGCCGCGCAAGCCGATGTCGAGGATCAGGCCACCCTTGACGACCTCGATGACGGTGCCCTTGACGGCCTCGTCCTTCTCTTTGAGTGCCTCGATCGTGCCCCAGGCGCGCTCGTACTGAGCGCGCTTCTTGGACAGGATCAGACGGCCTTCTTTGTCCTCTTTGGTGAGGACCAGGGCTTCGACTTCATCGCCCACGGAAACGACCTCATTGGGGTCGACGTCGTGCTTGATGGACAGTTCGCGGGAAGGGATGACGCCTTCGGTTTTGTAGCCGATGTCGAGCAGGACTTCGTCCCGGTCAACCTTGACGATGGTCCCTTCGACGATGTCGCCATCGTTGAAGTATTTGATGGTTTTGTCGATGGCGGCGAGAAAATCCTCGCTCGAGCCAATGTCGTTGACGGCTACTTGCGGCGAGGTGACGGTGGGACTCGGCATATTGTTGGGTTGCTCCGGACAGGTTGGGGTCGTAGGGACAAAGCTGGATTCAATTCGATCGTCCGGCTTTCCATCGCGCTGTGCACTCAGAATCGCCGCCGAACTACCTGCCAAGGCTACTCGACTAGGCACACGCTGGCCAAACTCGGCCCACCGGCGTCTTGAAGAAACCCCTTAATTTCTCCCGATCGACCGGCGGTCGGACGCTAGTGGGCGGCGGTGTCCCAGCTCGGGCCGTAACCGACGGACACCTCCAACGGCACGTCAAGCGGGTATGCGCCGCCCATCTTGTCGCGCACCAATGCCTCGAGCTGCTCACGTTCACCGTCGGCGACTTCGAACAAAAGTTCGTCATGAACCTGCAGCAGCATCCGCGATGTCAGCCCCGCAGCCGTGAGGGCTGCGTCGACCCCGATCATCGCGACCTTGATGATGTCGGCCGCGCTGCCCTGGATCGGCGCGTTGAGCGCTGCGCGCTCGGCGGCCTCACGAACCTGCCGATTGGTGCTGTCCAACTCGGGCAGGTAGCGGCGTCGACCCAGGACCGTCGAGGTGTAGCCGTCTTTGCGAGCCTGCTCGACAACGGCCATCAGGTAGTCGCGTACACCGCCGAACCGGGCGAAGTACTGATCCATCTGGACCTTGGCTTCTTCGGTGGAAATCTTCAGCTGAGCCGCCAGGCCGTACGCGCTCAAACCGTAGGCCAGCCCGTACGACATCGCCTTGACCCGGCGCCGCAACTCGCCGGTGACCTCCTCGATCGGCACGCCGAATGCCCGCGACGCCACGAACGAGTGCAGATCCTCGCCGGTGTTGAAGGCTTCGATCAGGCCTTCGTCGCCGGACAGATGCGCCATGATCCGCATCTCGATCTGGCTGTAGTCGGCGGTCATCAGCTCGGCGTATTTGCCGCCGGCTCGGGTGTCGACAACAAAAGCATCGCGGATCTGGCGGCCGGCGTCGGTGCGGATCGGGATGTTCTGCAGGTTGGGCTCGGTGGATGACAACCGGCCCGTCGCCGCGATCGTCTGGTTGAACGTGGTGTGGATACGCCCATCGCCGGCAACGGAATTCAGCAGCCCGTCGACGGTCACCTTCAACCGGGTGACGTCGCGGTGTGCGAGCAGGTGCTGCAGGAACGGATGCCCCGTCTTGTCGAACAGCGTTTGGAGCGCATCCGCGTCGGTGGTGTATCCGGTCTTGGTCCGCTTGGTCTTCGGCATCTCCAGCTCGTCAAACAGCACCACCTGCAGCTGTTTTGGCGAGCCCAGGTTGATCTGCTTGCCGATCACGGCGTATGCGGCTTCGGCGGCATCGCGGATCTGGTCGCCGAATTGGCTTTGCAGCAAACTCAACTGGTCCAGGTTGACGGCGATGCCGACGGCCTCCAGACCCGCCAGCACCCGTTGCACCGGCAGCTCCATCTCGGCTAGCAAGGACGTGGAGTCGATGCGGGCCAATTCGGTGTCCAGCGCGTCGGCGAGGTCGACCACGGCGCGGGCGCGCAGCACCGCAGTCTGTACGGCCTGCTCGTCGACGCCTTCATCGTCGTCGAGGAGCGAAAGCTGTTGCTGTTCAGACGTTTCCGCGCGCAGCTCGCGGCGCAGGTAACGCAGTGACAGGTCGTCGAGCGTGAAGCTGCGCTGCCCGGGGCGGACCAGATAAGCCGCCAGCGCGGTATCGGAGGTGACTCCGTCCAGCGTCCAGCCGCGCCCGGCCAGGTCGTGGATCGCCAACTTGGCCTCGTGCAAGGCTTTTGGCCGCTCGGGGTCGGCAAGCCACGCCGCCAGCGCCGAATCGTCCTCGGGAGTCAGGGTCGTGGTGTCGATGAAGGCGCCGTCGCCGTCGGCGGCAGCTATCGCCAACGCGGTCGCATCGCCGCCGTACGGCAGATGCGTGCCCACCACCGCGAGCCCGGCCCGGCGGCCGTCGGCGACGTGGTCGGCCAGCCATTGCCCGATCGTGCCGGGCTCCAGCGCTCCCCCGCGGATGTCGAATCCCTCGTCGACCTCGGGCTCGACAGCGGCCAGCGTGTCGAACAGTCGGTCGCGCAGGACCCGGAACTCCAGCTGGTCGAACAACTGGTGGATCTGGTCACGGTCCCACGGCTGCATCCGCAGCGTGTCCGGTGTCTGCGCCAGCGGCACGTCGCGAACCAAGTCGGTGAGCTCGCGGTTGAGCACCACGCTGGCCAGGTTCGCGCGCAACGCGTCACCGACCTTGCCGCGCACCGAGTCCACGTTGTCGACCAGCGCCTGCAGCGACCCGTATTCGCTGATCCACTTCGAGGCAGTCTTCTCGCCCACTCCCGGGATTCCGGGCAGGTTGTCGCTCGGGTCCCCACGCAGGGCGGCGAAGTCCGGGTACTGCTCAGGGGTCAGGCCGTACTTCTCGACCACGGCGGCCGGTGTGAACCGGGTCAGTTCGCTGACGCCCTTGCGCGGGTAGAGCACGGTGACGTCGTCGCTGACCAGCTGCAGCGAATCGCGGTCACCGGTGACCACCAGCACTTGGTAGCCCTCTTTCTCGGCTTGCGTGGTCAGCGTGGCGATCAGGTCGTCTGCTTCGAACCCGGGTTCGGCGAGCACCGTAATACCCAACGCCGCAAGGACTTCCTTGGTGACGTCGATCTGTCCGCGAAATTCGTCTGGCGTGGATGAGCGGTTTGCCTTGTATTCCGGATACCGCTCTGATCGGAATGTCTGCCGCGACACGTCGAACGCAGCGGCCACATGGGTCGGCGATTCGTCACGCAGCAGGTTGATCAGCATCGCGGTGAACCCGTAGACCGCGTTGGTGGTCAGCCCGCCCTGGGTTTTGAAGTTTTCGGCCGGCAGCGCGTAGAACGCCCGGTACGCCAGTGAATTGCCGTCCAGCAGCATCAACGTCGGCTTGTCGTCACCGGCTTTACCGGCGTCGGCCTTCTTGCTCGCGGTCCTCGCTGGGCTCACGGCCTCAACTCTAGGCACCCGTCATGACATCAGGTCAGCGGCTGCTCGTTGCCCACGTCGTACTCGCACACCGACGCCGAGACAATCGAGCCTTGTTGCTCGTCGCTGGGCCCGCTACCGCGGAACTCATCGAGCGCGACCCGCGACTCCCAGCGTTCGAAGATGTCAATGCGATCCGGCTCGATCAAGTCGGCGCTGATCGCGAAGTCGAGACAGCCCGGTGACTTTCGCGCTTGCCGCACGACTGCTTGGCAGTCTTCGAGGTAGCCGTCTCGCTGCGACGGGTCGACGACGAGGTAACCCGCGACGATCAACATGGCTGCTCCTTCGGTTGGCTCCCACCTCGACAATGTGACTGCGGAAGCCGGCGGAACTCATCGGTGACAGCGACAAACTGCAACACGTTTCAGTTTTGCCGTCGGGCTGGGTAGGCTGGCCCGGTGCCAGAGGTCACCATTCCAGAACCGGCGATCGACGGGTGGTTCGCCGCCGACGAGACCGGCAACCCGCATCTGATCGGCAGTAAGTGCCCCAAATGTGGCACCTACGTCTTCCCGCCTCGGGAGAACAACTGCCCCAATCCGGGCTGCGATTCCGACGCACTAGAGTCCGTCGCGTTGTCGACCCGCGGGACGCTGTGGAGCTATACCGAGAACCGGTATCCGCCGCCGGCGCCATACCCCGCCGCGGATCCGTTCGAGCCGTTCGCCATCGCGGCGGTCGAACTGGCCGACGAGGGAATCATCGTGCTGGGCAAGGTAGTCGAGGGAACGCTGGCGGCCGATCTGAAGGTCGGTATGCGGATGGAGTTGGCCACCATGACTCTGTTCACTGACACCGACGGCGTCGAACGCCTCGTACACGCGTGGAGGATCGCCGAATGAGTACTCCCGAACCGCTCTACATCCTCGGCGCCGGCATGCACCCGTGGGGCAAATGGGGCCGGGATTTCACCGAATACGGCGTGGTCGCCGCCCGCGCCGCGCTTGCGGAGTCCGGCCTGGACTGGCGGCAGATCCAGCTGGTCGCCGGCGCCGACACCATCCGCAACGGCTACCCGGGCTTCATTGCGGGGTCGACGTTCGCGCAGAAGCTCGGCTGGAACGGAGTGCCGGTCAGCTCCAGTTACGCCGCGTGTGCCAGTGGCTCGCAGGCCCTGCAGAGTGCCCGCGCCCATATTCTGGCGGGGTTCTGCGACGTCGCGCTGGTCATCGGCGCTGACACCACTCCGAAGGGGGCGTTCGCGCCGGTCGGCGGCGAACGCAAAAACGACCCGGACTGGCAGCGCTTCCACTTGATCGGCGCGATGAACCCGGTGTATTTCGCGCTGCTGGCACGCCGCCGGATGGACCTGTATGGGGCGACGTCCGAGGATTTTGCCCAGGTGAAGGTCAAGAACTCCCAGCACGGTCTGCAGAACCCGAATGCCCGCTACCGCAAGGAATCCTCGGTCGAAGACGTGTTGGCCAGCCCGGTGGTCAGTGACCCGTTGCGGCAGCTCGACATCTGCGCCACATCCGATGGTGCAGCCGCTCTGATCGTGGCGAGCGCGGACTTCGCCCGTAAACATCTCGGCTCCCTGGACGGCGTGCCGTCGGTGCGCGCTGTCAGCACGGTGACCCCGCAGTACCCGCAGCATCTGCCCGAATTACCGGATATCGCAACGGATTCCACCGCCGTGGTGTCAGCACCGAATCGGGTGTTCAAGGACCAGATCTTGGACGCTGCCTACGCCGAGGCGGGTATCGGGCCCGAAGACGTGAGCCTGGCCGAGGTGTACGACCTCTCCACTGCTTTGGAGCTGGACTGGTACGAGCACTTGGGTCTGTGCCCCAAGGGCGAAGCCGAGGCGCTGCTGCGTAGCGGAGCCACCGCGATCGGCGGGAAGGTCCCGGTGAACGCGTCAGGCGGGCTGGCGTGCTTCGGTGAGGCGATTCCCGCCCAGGCGATCGCCCAGGTCTGCGAGTTGACCTGGCAGCTGCGCGGTCAGGCCACCGGTCGCCAGGTCGAGGGCGCCACAGTCGGCGTCACCGCAAACCAGGGCCTGTTCGGCCACGGCTCGTCGGTGATCGTCGCGCGCTAGCTCGATGCGTCCAATGCACCGCGGAGTTTTCGTCGAGATCGACGCAGGCGCGGAAAAGTTCGAGTGACTTGCGCGCCAGCGTCGATTTCGGTGTCTGAATTACCCAACTGGCTCAGACCCGTCGGCCATGGCTCGTCGGTGATCGTCGCGCGCTAGCTCGACGCGTCCTTCGGGGTATCGAGGGTCTCCAGGACCACTTCGGCCACATGCTTCATCGTGGTCCGGCGATCCATCGCCGCACGCTGGATCCACTTGAACGCCTCGGGCTCGGTCATGCCCTGGTTGGCCTGCAATATGCCTTTGGCCCGCTCGACGAGCTTGCGGGTCTCCAGCCGATCGGACAACGTCTCGACCTCGCGCTCCAGCGCCCTGATCTCGCTGAATCGGCTGAGCGCCAACTCAATTGCGGGAATCAGGTCGGAGATCGTGAACGGCTTCACCAGATAGGCCATCGCCCCGGCGTCGCGTGCGCGCTCGACCAGGTCGCGCTGACTGAACGCGGTCAGCACCACGATCGGCGCGATCCGTTTGCTGGCGATCTCCGATGCGGCGTCGATGCCATCGCGGCGCGGCATCTTGACGTCCATGATCACCAGATCGGGCTTCAGCTGCTCGGCCAGCTCGACGGCTTCCTGACCGTCGCCGGCCTCGCCGACGATCTCGTAGCCCTCCTCGCGCAGCATCTCGGCCAAGTCGAGCCGGATCAGCGCCTCGTCCTCGGCGATCAGAACCCGGTGCGAGGTGCGCGCGTCGTCGTCGGTCATGACGGCCATTCTCCCGTGAACCGCGCCGATCCTCGACCGCGGGGCTGTGAGTCGGCTCGCATGGACCCATCCTCTATGGTGGGAGGCCGTAGTCAGCAGGCCCTCGTATCCCAACTGGCAGAGGAAACGGATTCAAAACCCGTCCAGTGTGAGTTCGAATCTCACCGAGGGCACTTAGCAAAGTCGCAGGAAGCGCGCCGCATGACGGACTAGCAAATCATGCTTATTCATACCGGGCGGTCCCCGGGCTCAAGTTCCACCGTGAGGTATGGGCTACCGCGGCGTATGGCTGCGATGAAATCGTCCCAACGGTCAGAGTCGCCTTCCGCGCGCTGGGTTGGGCAGGAGAAGCCCCCTTCGGCAGGTGCGATCGTTCCGTCCGCAAACTCGATGACGATCCGGCCCAAACGGAACCCGCCCCCCTCGGTGGGGTGATCGCGGCTAATCTCAGCCGCTCTCAGCTTGAGCGCTGCGGCGAGCGGTCGCGCCCATGCCGACACCACCATGGCGCTTGCAGGCGGTTCTCGATACCCACGCCGCTCCGGATTGAGCCGCTTCCGCTCCTCCTCTGCGTCGTAATCTTCACCGTCAAACTCAAGTTCGACAAAGGCCAGATGCGTTGAGGTCACGGCACACACGCGCCATCTTGTGGGCCTGAGGTGGGTGTACGTGGCGTGCGATCCTCTTATTTCCTCCGGGGTCACAAGAGCGGCAATCGCCATGTAGACGGCTTGGGGAGCCGTTATCCAGATGCGGCGGTCACCCGCTAGGACCGTGACAACCAAGTGCGTGCTTAACGCATGGTGCTGCGGTGCTGTGATGATCATTTTCCTCGATTCCCACAACCTGTTGCACCTCTTGCGACGCAGCAGTCAACGCACAGGAGGATGCACGTCCCATTTGGCCAGTGGCAACGCATAAGGGTGAACTCACAGCGAGGCGTCTAGTAATTACCTTTGTACCGAGACCGCGGGTCAAAGGGATGTCATTCCCGTAGTTAGAGCGCATCAGAGTTTGTCCCAGGGGCAAAGATTGACGGCAGCAGCCGCAACCAGCTCCCTGGGCTGGATTTTGTTGAACCAGCCATCGGTGACGGACAGGAGCTTGTCGGCCGCCTCAGTTGGGATTTGACGGTTCGTGTCGATGTCGTAGCAGACGGAGCGGCCAACCTCGATCAGGTCGGCCTCACTTTTGCACTTGAGCGGCCCCTGGCCGCAGCCGAGGCCGCGGTTGTCCAGATAGTCGATGTAGTCCTCGGCGTCGGCCTTGGCGTCGGGCGCGAGCACCAGGCCGAGAAGCGCCGTGAGGCTAATCAGGTTGATCGCGAGCCGAACCAAAGGTGACAGCCAATGGTGATTTTTGTTGAAACCGCGCGGAGAATCATGCGCCACAGGTGCCGTAAGTACCGAGATCCCGGCCAGCATCGCCACAACGGTCCACATCATCTTCATCTCTCGATCCGCCGTGATTGTGATGAGCCTTCAACCGTCGATCAGCGCGGCGAGGACTGCCAGAATCGTTTTGCTCATTTCGCACGCCCCTGCGCCTGAATCGGCATCCAGTCCTCGCGGTCCTGCGCGTGCGCCTGGGCCGCCTCTCTGTTGGGGAAGTTCCCGCGCTCCTCAAAGTCGTTCGAGTCCCACGGATGCACGCACAGCCACCAGTTCGGCTTGCCGGCCATGTTGGTGTTGACGATGATCCAGGTGCCGTGGTCGCCTACGGCGCTCCAGACCCCTCCGACGTGAGGCAACCATTTGAGCCGCATCAGATGGCCGCGTTCACCTTGGGGCCGGCGCCGCCGAACAAGAGCAGCGCAATGGCTGCGGCGATGAGAGTTGCGCGGAGAAGCAAGCGCCAAACGTCCTTGTTGGATGACGGAGTTCGACTCAAGGGCACGGCCAGATGTTGCACATCTCGATTGGCCCGTGGCAACCCGCATAAGCAAACTCACAGTGCGACGTCTAGTAATTACCTTTGTACCAACAATGGGTAGGAAACTAGTACGGCTGGCGCACTTGCTCGGCCTCAGCTTCGGCTATCCGCGCCAGCCTCAGCGAGCCGCTAGGCCTGAGTCGGGGCTCCTGGCCGACGTTCGTAACTTTCACAGCGTACGCACCAAAACCCGTTCTGCGTCCGGCCGCATCCAGCCCGCAGCGCACTACACAGGAACCCTCGATAACGCACACTGAACCGGCCTCGAAAAACAGTGAATCATGTTGCGACACAGTCAAATATCGCACTCAAACTACCCAAACAAACCAAGTCCGCCCGATCAAGCGCTAGCAACGCTATAAAAAACCGCGACAGTGTCACGTGGGTTTTCTCTGCCACAGTATGACGCCGCGGGCCCGTCTCAGTTCTTAGGTTTGCGACACCGTCAAGGCAAATCGCGGATCTATTGGGCAGCCACCTATCAATACGCTTGTCAACCATTCCGATAAGTTGCTCCCCGTTGATTCGGGCTTTAGAACCGAGGAACATCGCAACCACGAAGCATTCCCGCGTCCCGCCGTGTCTGAGAGGACCCAGATGAGCTTGAACAAACATCACGACGGTGAGGCTGGCGCGAGGGCCGGCAGGTTGACCACCGCGGCTGGTGCGCCCGTCGTTGACAACAACAACGTGATCACCGCCGGCCCGCGTGGCCCGCA
>NZ_DATNJW010000588.1:0-6162 GCF_035603715.1 Mycobacterium sp.
CTGCAGAACGGCCACGGCGTCGCGGTCGGTGAGCTCAGCGGTCACGCCGTAGGCCTTGCCGGTTGCGCTGAGCGTGGACACGGTGTCGGCCACTCGGTCAGAATCCCGGCCGACGATCACGGCGCTGCCCCCGGCGGACACGACGTCGATGGCGGCTTGTCTTCCCATACCGGCGCTGCCGCCGATGACGATGACCTTCTTACCGTCGAATCCTGCACTCATAGGCCCGATCCCATCTCGCTATCTCGCGGGCGCACCGCCGTGATACGCAGATCTCATCTTCACATACTTCAGTGGGATATGTAACCCAGTACAGCAATCGAATTGGCCCACCCGCCAATCATGCTCAGAGATGACGGGCAATAGTGTTGAGCAACTAACCCCGAACCGCCTGCGCTTCAGATGTCATCGAGGCTGGAGATGACGTCGAAAGCATCGTCGTCCGGGGCGCCGACCCGCACTGGGTCAACTACCCCATTTATTCGACCGGGAGGGTATGTGAGCGTCCAGCCCGCTCACGTGGTCAAAGCTGACACGAACTGTTCGATGATTAGAACGTTGCGAGCGACTTCAGCACCGACGTGTTCTGTCGAACTGGGGACGTAGGTTGAGCCGGAAACATCGACGCCACCGATGACAATCACGTTTGACCCGGCCGCCAGCAGATCACGAGCCAGTGCGTGCAAGACCACGTTGGGACCGCTGTGCGAGCCGAAGAGCAGAACTGTTAATTGCGTGTCTGCCCTCTGCAGCAACTCGTCTTGGTGTTGTCCTGCGATGTACGCGTCGGCGGGGATCGTCGTCATCTCGTTCGTGAGCAAAGCTGCGTATAAGACAGCGGCTGCGTGCTTGCCATACCCGACGTAAGCCAGGCGCGAGTCTGGGTGGCTCGTAATGTCCGCGGCCACTTCGCGGAGTTCCGTCGGCAACGTCGTGGTGGCTACGGTGCGCGCGAGCGGGGGGACATAGTCGTTGTCCTCGTTCAGGATCATCGACGCGACATAGTCATGGGCGATCAGCGCGTTCAGAAATCCCGTTGGGCTGCCCGACGCCCCGCTGCGCAGCAAAACTTCACAGTCAGCGACCTCGGCGAGGGGACTGGCCAGGTCGTCGGTGATCGCTACCATCGCTGCTGGTCTCATGGTCTCGGTGAGCCGATCGGCCAAAGCGCGCACCTGGGCGCCTGAGCCCGACCGCGAAGTGGCGATCAGCAGCGAATCGGAGGTGACGATTTGTGGATTCGCCAAAAGATTTTCAGTATCGATCCACCATGCGGACCTGCCGCCCGCGACGAGCCGGCCCCAGCTCGGCAGGGCCGCAACATGCGATGCCCCCATACCAGTAAGGATGATGCGGCGCCGGTGATTGCGGACTAAGGGATATAGACCCAGCGAGACCGGTGCCCGATCGAAGTCGAGCAGTGATTGCGCCTGGGCGAGCGCGTCGACGTGAAGGGCGCCGTGACCGGTGAGACGATGGCGCCGCAACGGTGTCTCGCCACGTAAGAGTGTCGTTGTGGGGGTCATCAGTCAGTGCCCCTTCCTGGTCGTCGGCCACGGCTGTGGTTTGGTCACAGGTCCTACGAATCGACTATGGGATCTCGGGAGCGCTAGATCATCGGACAGATCGCGTATGTACGAGGGCGCATGTTCGTAGGCAGGCCAGCTGGCTGACAGCTTGCTGTACGCAGTTCCCGCAAGCTGGCTAACATGAGGGAGATCGATCCCCGGGCGGACGCACCGTCGTTGAACTGGAGCGATGTAGGAGTGAGTGAGCTACTGCCGGCGGGGATGGTGACGTTGCTGCTGGCCGACGCCGAGGACTCCACGCGACTGTGGGAAACACAACCCGAGCAGATGGCGGCCGCGGTCGCACGTCTGCAGCGCGCGCTGTCCGAAGCGATCTTCGAACACGATGGTGTACAGCTAGGGGGCCGGGGCGAGAGCGATAGTTTCGTGGTCGCGTTCGCCCGCGCCAGCAATGCGGTGGCGTGCGCGCTGCAATTGCAGCGCGCGGCACTGGCCCCGATCCGGCTACGTATCGGCGTGCACACCGGCGAGGTGCAGCTGCGTGACGAGAGCAACTACACCGGTCTGACCGTCGACCGGACTGAGCGCCTGCGCGATCTGGCTCACGGTGGCCAAACCGTGTTGTCGGGAGCGACCGAGAACATGATCGTGGATCGGCTCCCTGAGGGTGCATGGCTGGTAGGTCTGGGCACTCACCGGCTACGAGATCTGCCCCGTCCGGAGCGGCTTGTTCAGCTGTGCCACCCCGACTTGCGCAACGAATTTCCTGCATTGCGCGCCTCCAATGGTGGCGTCATCCATGGTCTTCCGGCGCAGCTGACGAGTTTTATCGGCCGCAATGCGGAGATTCTCGATGTGCACCAGCTGTTGGCCGGCAACCGGCTGGTGACGTTGGTCGGGGCGGGGGGCGTCGGCAAAACCCGTCTCGCCGTGCAGGTCGCGACCAAGCTCGGCGGTGATTTCGGCAACGTTTGGTACGTGGACCTGGCGCCAATCACCCAGTCCGATTTGGTGCCGGTTACTCTGGCGCGCGCTCTTGGGCTGCCCAACCAGCCCGGTGGCTCTCCAACCGACAGCGCTCTCCGTTTCCTCGCTGAGCGCCCGGCTGTGCTGGTTCTCGACAATTGCGAGCATCTGCTGGACGCGACTGCTGAGTTGGTGGCGGCGCTAATTGACGCCTGTCCTCAGGTGAGGCTGCTCGCGACCAGCCGTGAGCCGATTGGTGTCGTGGGTGAACTGAGCTGGCGCGTGCCGTCGCTGTCACTCACCAATGATGCCGTTGAGCTCTTCAATGACCGGGCTCGACGGGTTCGGCCGGACTTCCACGGCACCAGCGAGAACGCGGTCGCGGTCATCGAGGTCTGTGAGCGCCTCGATGGGCTGCCGCTGGCAATCGAACTAGCAGCGGCACGCGTTCGGGCGTTGTCGCCGGCGGAGATCCTCGATGGTCTCCATGACCGTTTCCGCCTGCTGACAGGCGGCGCGCGCACCGCCGTGCGGCGTCAACAGACGCTGCTGGCCTCGGTGGATTGGTCACACGCCTTGTTGACTCAACCAGAACGTGTGTTGTTCCGTCGGCTAGCCGTGTTTGTCGGCGGTTTTGACCTCGACGCCGCGCAATTCGTCTGCGGCGGTAGTGATGTGCAGCGCTACCAGGTGCTCGACGAGCTGACCCTGCTCGTGGATAAGTCTCTCGTGGTAGCCGATAACACCAGCGGCCGTACCCGATACCGGTTACCCGAAACTGTTCGTCAGTTTGCCGCCGAAAAGTTGAACGAGTCCGGCGATGCCAACGCCGTCCGCACTCGTCATCGTGACCATTACACGGCGATGGCGGCTCAACTGGACACGCCCGCATCAGCCGTCAACGAGCAGCGTCTTGACCGAGCCGAGACGGAGATCGACAATCTGCGGGCGGCCTTTCGGTGGAGCCGCGAAAACGCGGACACGGAACTCGCCTTGACGCTGGCTTCGTCGTTGCAGCCGCTCTGGCTAGCACGCGGGCACTTGCAAGAAGGGTTGGCGTGGCTCGACGCCGCTGTCGCCGCGGAGATCCCGGATCAATCCCATCCCTCGCCCGCTCGGGTCCGGGCTGTTGCCGACAAAGCGCTGCTCGTCGCGTGGAATGGCTTCCCGGAGGGTATTGAGGAAGCCCAACAGGCGTTATCTGTCGCCCGGGAACTCAACGACCCCGGTCTTGTCGCTCGTGCTCTGATGGCTGTCGGCACTCTTACTGCGTTCGCTGACCCAACGGAGGCCGCCCCATACTTCGCCGAGGCTGCAAATATTGCCCGCGAACTGGGCGATTCGTGGCGATTAAGCCAGATTCTTCTTCGCCAAGCGGTTGCCGCAATCTATACCGGTGATCTGATCGCAGGCGAAACCGCAGCCGAGGAAGCGCTCCAGCTTGCCGAGGCGATCGGTGACCGGTTCAACTCTCGTCAGTGCCGGTGGGTGATCGGCTGGGCGCACACCTACCGAGGCGACCTGACCGGAGCTGTGACACGGCTACGAGAGGTAACCGACGAAGCCACCGCGGCAAACGATGGGTTGATGCGGGTGATCGGCCTGTTGACCACCGGTCTCGGTCTGGCATACCAGGGCGACAGCGGCGGTGCGCAAGCAGCAGCTGACAAGGTGCTCAAGGAGTCCTCTGGGCTGGCTGAATTCTATGAAGGCTATGGCTACGTAGTGCTGGCCGTCGCGTCGCTGGCTGCCGGTGATCCGACGGCAGCATGGCAGGCGTGTCAGACGGCGCGGCAGTTCACCGGCTTGGTACCTGCCACCGGCGTGATCTACATGTGGGCCGCGCGAGCGCCGCTCGCTTACGGCGACCTGCCCGCGGCGCGCGAGTGGGCCGACGCGGTCGTATCACTGACGAAGGGCTGCGATCTGTCGGCAGCCTTGGCTACCCGCGCGCGGGTCGACATCGCCCGCGGTGAACTGGAACAGGCCGAACGCGACGCTCACGATGCGCTCGCGGTTGCCGCCAGACTTCGCGGGCATCTCGTCGTGCCCGACATACTGGAGTGCCTCGCTGACCTCGCAACCAACGCGGGCACTCATCGCGAAGCGGCCAGACTCTTCGGTGCAGCCGACGCAGGCCGCGAACGAATGGGCGCGGTCCGCTTCAAGATTCACCAATCGGACTACGACGCCTCGATCGCGGCGCTCCGTGAAGCATTGGGCGACCGGAATTTTGACGCCGCGTGGGCCGAGGGCGCCGCGCTATCGATTGATGAGGCGATCGCCTATGCACAGCGCCGGCGCGGCGAACGCAAACGTCCGGCCAGTGGTTGGTGGTCCCTCACCCCAGCCGAGCTCGAGGTCGTACGACTGGTCAGTGAAGGTCTGGCTACCAAGGACATCGCCCCCCGCCTCTTCGTATCGCCCCGCACCGTGTCAACCCACCTCACGCACATCTATGCGAAGCTCGACGTGACCTCCCGTGTCCAACTCGCCCAAGAGGCAGCCCGTCACGCCTGATCGCCGCTGCGAAAAGGACACGGGCAAGCATCACCAATCAAGTGGGTTCAGCGGGGTCGATACACCGCGCATGTGCTCGTCGACGACCATTGACACTTGCGGCCGCGTCGAGAAGTATTGCTACTGGGTGGTGTACCCCAATTGCGGTCGATCTCTCGCCACCCGCTGATATCGCCTCATCGTGAGATGACGCAGACAACCTTCGAAAGGACAAGCATGAGTGAATTCAGCTGTGGGGAGATTACGTTCGCCGGCGGCGGCGCTGGCGGCGGCAGGCGTGGCGGCGGTGCCGGCGGCGGCAAGCGTGGCGGCGGTGCCGGCGGCGGGAGGTCCTAGCCCAGGCATCGCGCAGGTCATCTCGTTGAATCAGTCGATGTTGGCCAACCCACGGCTTGTCGGTTGAAGACGCTGACCGGACTGGACCCTGACGGACACAACCGAATTCGTTGGGGGTCTACTTTGACCGAGGCGCCGGCGGAGGACACTCCGTCGGCGCTTTAGTTCGTTGACCGCCAGATGCAGGCGGCAACGCGCCGAAATCGGCTCAATGCGGGCATGCGGCGGCGGCCGCCGGAGACGCGGGAACCGCTACTTTGGTGGCTGGGTTTTATCGACGGCCGCCCTGCGCTGGCCGTTGTATGCCGTTTTCTAACTGCCGGTCTCGGTGTAGTAGGTGAGTCTCGGTACGCCACCTTCGGCGAATTCAGCGAGGGCTTTGACGATGGCCCCGAAATGCGCTGTGGCGAAGTGAGCTTCGACAGCGGATTGGTCGCGGTACACCTCGTAAAGCATAAAATGACCCGGTTTGTCGCGGGCTTCGTGCAGGATGAAGGCGTTGACGCCTTCTTCTGCCCGCGTTTGCCGAACGAGGATGTCGAAGGCGTGCCGTAAGTCATCGTGCTTACCCGGCAGTGCTGTTGCTTCGGCGATGAGGACGACCTCGTTGTTAGCTGCCATCTCGTAACTCCTTCGCGCGGTTGGTGGGTTAACTAACCCGGTTCTAATGCTTTACTCCCACGCGGCCCTGAGCGTGGAGGATTAGTGGCAGGCGAAATCGTGCCGTCGTTTGTCCGTATCTCAGGCTGAGGGTGCGTTGGCGACGACGGCGCCAAGTTGCAGGTGCGCGTCGATGGCGCCTTCCTCCCCG
>NZ_DATNJW010000589.1:0-7614 GCF_035603715.1 Mycobacterium sp.
GGCGGGAACGACGCTCGCGGACGTGATGACGGCACGGATGGGGATCGAACCGTATGCCGCCCGACTACTCGCAGAAAACGGCACTGCTGCGGCCCACCGCGAGTTACGCGACCTCATCGATGAGATCCCCGCTGCGTGGGAGACGGGCAAGCTGGCCGCAGCGTCGACCGGACTGCACCGTCGACTGGTGGAGCTGTCGGGCAACGCGACGCTGACCGTGATCGCCGGCATGCTGCACGAGATCTTCGAAAAGCATATGACCGCAGCATTTCTCAGCGTCCAAAATGTCGTGCCGAAGGCTCAGTACACCAAGCTGATCCGGTCATATACCCGACTCGCCGACCTGGTGGCCGAGCGCAAGGGCGATGAGGCCGAGGCGCATTGGCGGCGACACATGGAGAACGCCGGCGCGGAGCTGCTCAAAGGTAATGAGAAGACGAAGGTCCGAGACATCATGCACTGAGTGGGCACCGCGCCCACCCCCACGTGAAGGACATCTGATGCGTAAGCCGCTCAACGGAGTTCGCGTTCTGGAGGTTGCCCAGTTCACCTTCGTTCCATCGGCAGGCGCGGTGCTCGCCGACTGGGGCGCCGACGTGGTGAAGATCGAACACCCTGTCACCGGCGATGCCCAGCGTGGGCTGGTCAAGGTGTTGGGCGCCGCGGCGACCGTACCCGGATCGTCGTTCGCCCCGATTATGGAGGCGCCTAACCGCGGTAAGCGCAGTGTCGGACTGGCACTCGACAACGCCGAAGCGCGTCCCCTGCTGGACGAACTGATCAGGCGCAGCGACGTGTTCCTGACGAACTACCTGCCGTCGTCGCGGACGAAGTTGTCCATCGACGTCGACGACGTCCGCCGGGTCAACCCCGACATCATCTATGTCGCCGGCAACGGCTTCGGCTCCAACGGGCCCGACCGCGACGCCGGGGCCTACGACGCGACGGCGTTCTGGGCCCGAGGTGGCAGCGCGGACGGCCTGACATCACCCGACGCCGAACACACCCCGTTCATGCCCGCCGGGGCTTACGGAGACAACATCGGCGGGATCACCATTGCCGGAGGCGTGGCGGCGGCGCTCTACGGCCGACAGGTCACGGGGGAACCGTCGGTTCTTGACGTCTCACTCCTCGCGGTCGGCGCCTGGGCAACCCAATTCAGCGTGAACATGGCGATGCTGATGGACGGCCCGCTGCCGAAGATAGAGCGCCGAACCCAGGCTCCGGGCAACCCGCTCACCGGCGCCTACCGGACTTCGGACGGAAGGTTCGTCCAGTTGTCGATGCTGCAGCCGACCCGCTACTGGCCGGAGTTCTGCCAGCTGATGGGCCTGCACGATCTCGCTGAAGATCCTCGGTTCATCTCGATCGAGGCGATGGCCGAACACAGCGACATTGCGCAGCAGATCGTCGAAGACGCTATCGGCAACTTGACCTTCGCCGAGTGCCAAACCCTATTACGCAAGGGCAGGGGCCAATGGGCCCCGGTACAGGACGCCTGGGAAATAGCCAATGACGAAGCACTGACGGCCAACGGTCGCATCGCCGAAATCGTTGATGCCGAGGGTCATCCGCAGAAGCTAGTGGCCAATCCAGTCAAGTTCGACGATGATCGGGCAAACCTGGCAAGAGCGCCGCAGTTCGCGGAGCACACTGACGACGTCCTGCGCGAACTCGGCATCGACGACGACCGCCTCATTGAACTCAAGATCGCCGGGGCAATCACGTAAGAACGGCTCCATACTCCTGAGCTGACATGCGAGCTGGCACCGCTTCTGGAGACATCAAACTATATAACGGATAGTATTCCCGCATGTCATCATTAGGACCGTCCACCAGTTCGGGTCTGCGGAAGTAATGGCGTTGCAAACCGCAGTCTCGATACCGACGAGCTCCACTCGCGGTCAGCAAACTACGCAAGCTGACGAGCAGGCCACTGCCCTCGCGGGAGAGCTGCACAAGGTCTTATCAGAAGTGTTCCTGGTGTTGGGCCGTCGCGATCCGGGCGGCATCGTGCCTGGAGATCTCACACTGGCGCAATTATCGATTCTGATGGCCCTGCAGGAGTGCGGACCCATGCGTATGACTGCGTTGGCGTCCCATCAACGCGTCCGCACCCCAACAGTTACGGTGGCCATCCGTCGATTGGAGAAACTGGGACTTGTCGAGCGATCGCACGATCCCACTGATCTGCGGGCGGTCGTGGTAGGGATCACCCCGCACGGCCATGCGATGCGGCGCGATGCTCTGGCGACCAGGCATAGCCAGTTCACAGCGATGCTGATGACGCTGAGTCAAGAGGATCGCGCACGCCTGAATGCGGCGTTGTCGCCCTTGGAGCGCCTCGCGGACCAGGGCAACGCTTAAGACGGTTTGAGGTGCGAAACGTGTTGCCCGAGCCCCGAATCAGTGTCCTTTGCGAATTTCATCGAAGGCGACCGCCGATTATTGGAGGTTAGGATAAATGTCGTCTCTGACTAAACGAGCTGTCGGACAACGCTTTTCGGGAGCCCTTTCGAAATCCCCGATGGCATTGCTCACCGGTCTATTGATGGCGTATCTCGTCGCCCACCCCGCTGGCGTCGCGCACGCGACGCCGTCGGACGATGACGGTACCGGTCAGTGCACCTTCATCCTCTCGCAACCGAAAGTCATTCAAGTTTCTGGACTGAGCGTCGTGTCAGCCACCATGCGGCCTGGACCGTGCACAATCCATGCCACGCCTAACTTGTCGGTGGTGTGCTTGTCTGCAGCCGGCTCGGGGACGCAGGGTGAGTGCGCATCGAAGAATGGCCAGGACCCGGCGGAGGTGCGTTATCCCTATCAGCCCGGCGCGACCTACGTCCTGAGAGGCCAAGGGTGCGCGAGCACCTTCGTGCCGCCGTATACGCTGTGTCAGGATTTCGGCCCGACCCAAATCACCCTGTGATGCGCGCACGCAAGACGTCAGCGTCGGTCACACGGCTCTAGATCGGATCGAACGCCGAGATCAGCCACCGGCCATCGGTTCTGTCCAGCGTCACTCGAACGATAGATGACGTATCGGTGGGCGCGTCGTTGCCGACGACCACAGTCTGGTCGACATACAACAGCGCTACCGCGTGCTTTGGAGTCGCCGAGACCGAAGCGGCAGCAGGAACGACGGCAACCGCCGAGATGTGCTGCTTTTTTGCGCCGGGGATCACCACGTCCTGGATCAGTTGTGTGTAGGAGTCTTTGAAGCTGCCGGTTAGCCGGTCCCGGGCGGCTTTTAGCTCCTTGTCGACGGTTTCGGGCTGGTAGGACAACAACGCGATGGTCGAGTCCTTCGCGGCCGCAACGGATTCGATGCCAGCGACTCTGGATCCGCGGACCCACCCGTCTTGCCATTTCAGAAAACCTGCGGCCACCGCGATCACCAGAGCCAGAGCCGGCAACACCCCGAAGGCCAACACCCGTGACCACCTGATTCGGCGCCAACGGGCCGGCGGCGTAGCGTCTTCGGCGTCCTCGGTGTGAGCGTCCTCGGAGGATGCACCCTCCGATTCCACAACGTCCACTGCGTCTTCGGGCTCGTTCTCGATCGCCGACTGCCGTGTTGTCTTCGCGGAGACCTCGACTGGCTCTTGGCCGGTGACGGTGTCAGTCTCGGTTTCGGTTGCAACCCGCATGGGGATGGCACCCTTTCTGGTCGGTCGGCTCGCTACCCGACGATTGCCGAGTTTCGGCGTCCTCACTGTACGAATGCGACGTTGGAGACCTTTGCCTCGTCGCCCACCTTTTTCACCGAGACTCGCATTCGCCAATGCCGCGGCTCCGCTTCGGGCTCACCGACATTCGTGCTGACAACGGATACCGCAACCATCACTAGGGCCTCGTCGCCCGATTGCGACTCGAGGCCCGCCTCGGTGATCGTGCCCACTGACTTCGACTGCGCCTTTTTGAGCACTTCGATGAAAGGTTGGGAGCGCTTGGCGAAGTCGTCGTGAAAAGCGCCTGTCGCCGAGTCCAGAATGCGTCGTATGTCGGAGTCGGCATGGTGCCAGTCGATCGTGGTGAGGTTCAGGGCGCCCTGACGCGCAACCCCGATGAGCAGATCGGTCTGCTGTTGGGCCTGTCGTGCCTGATGTTCCCGATAGCCAAACCAGCCGGCCACCGAGGTCGACGCAAGGATCGCAACCACGCCCACCAATGTGGCCAGCCGTACCGGCGACATCGTCCTGGCTTGCCTGGCAACGTCATCGGGATCTTCGTCAACGACGGCGTCAACCGCGCTGTCGTAATCTTCGACGTCCCTCGGCTCGACTTCCGGCGCCTGGGAGCCGGTCTCGTCGGACATGACTGATTCGGGCTGGCCCGGATCGCTCACTTCTTCGGTGTCGGCATCAACATGTTCTGCCATGATTTCTCCTTTGCAGCACCCGGGGTCAGCTCGGCTCGTGAGTACACATGGCCGTCGGGTCCCACGTACATTCCGGTGCCTGGGTCGTATTCAAAGGCCGCTATCGGCGGCGGGGGCGGACCGGGCGGCAGCGGAGGCGGCACTTGTCCCGGCGGCTCCTCGCCCGGCCTGAACTGCGGGACACCCTGCCCCGTGTACGTCGCGTTCGGATCGCCCTTCCAGTTCCATCCGTCGTTCAGGGGAACGTACGCTTGATCGCTCTCGCACATCTTGACGGTCGGGGCGCGCTTGCCCGGGCGGGTCTCACACGGATAGTTGCGCGCCCCACGCACATTGAGCATCGAGTCTTGCGGCAACCGGCAGTAAAAGTCGCCCTTCGGAGGATCTGGGTAATCCTCGAAACTGGCGGCCCGCTGCTGCTGGGCCGGCAGAAATCCGGTGGTACAGGCGGGCGGCCAGCCGAGGTTCAGGTTGAAGCTCAGGTAGGCGCCGAGGTAAGACTGTTTGGTGTTCCGGTTGGCCACGCCGACCGCTTGGATGTCGGCCGCGCCCTGCGGCAGCTCGACCAGCAGGGCTTCCAGGTTGTCCCGGTAGGTGACCCCCACCTGGCCGACGCTGACCACGTTGGCCAACACGATCGGCAACGTGGGGTTGAGTCGGTCGATGAGCTGCCGCGCCTGGTCGGCCGCTGGGCCACCCTTCTGCAGTAAGCCCGCCAGAGCGGAGTCGTTGTTCCGTAGCTGCGACGTAATGGTCGCCAGATGGGCGGCCCAGGCCTGTACCGAACTCGACGACGCGGTTTGGCTGTCGAGGACTGGCTTCGACTGGTCGATCAAAACAGTGAGCGCATCCAGGTTCTTGCGGGCGTCGATCGCCAGATTGGACGCCCCATTTACCAGCCTGGAGAGTTCTGGGCCGAGCCCGCCGAAAGCGACATATCCCTCGTCGACCACCGTTTTCAGGTTGTCACGGGGGATCGCGGACAGGCCGCGGTTGGCCGCCGCCAGCAGCGAGTTGATGTCCGGTGGGACATACGTGCGCTCCACCGGGATCACGTCGCCGTCTTTGAGTGATGGCCCTTTCCCGGTGCGTGGCAGCAACTCGACGTACTGCTCGCCCACCGCCGAAACACTGTGCACCTGGGCATCGAGGTTGGCGGGGACGTGGACGTCGGAATCCATCTGCAGCTCCGCCTCGGCGCCGCTCTCGGTAAGGCGCACGGCCCGCACCCGCCCGATCTCGACTCCACGGTAGGTGACGTTTCCGCCCGGATACAGGCCGCCAGCCTGGGGCAACTTCACCGTGATCGAATACCGGTCTATTCCGAAAAATACGGTCGGAACCTGCATATAGGCGAAAAACATGATGGTGCCGGCGATCAAGCTCACCGCTGCGAAAACCAACAATTGAATTTTCGTCCGCTTCGACAACACGATGTCACCGCCCCTGGTCGAAGTGGTAGGGGACGACCAACGGGTTGCCGGGGTTGTACTGGCTGCCGTTCATGCATGGACTGGGCATCTGGCCGATGGTGCGCCCCCACTGCAGCTCCAACTCGGTCAGATTGCACTCAAACCGGGTGCCGGTGAAAAATCCCGCGTCGAGCCGGCTCAGCGTGAGGTCGAGGACCGCAGTCAAGTTCGCGTAGTCACCGCGGTTCCACTTGCTGAGGGTGTCCTTGGGGAACGGAAAGGTTCCGAAGAACCCGAGCGAGCGAGTCAACGCCGGCCCGGCATCGGCCAGTGACTGAACGACCGGACCGAGATCCTTGAGCTCCTTGACCAAGTTTGACTTGATCCTGTTCACAGAGTCGGCGGCAAGCGCCCCGAATTGGCTCAGCTCGCCGAGTGCGTCGGCAAGGTTTTTCCGCTCGTCCTTGAGCACGGCCAACGCGCGTGGCAGCGTCTTGAGCGCCTTGTCGATCACCGGCTTCTGGTCGGCGAATTGACCGACCAGATTGTTCAGGCTTTCGGTTGCGGCGATGATGTCGCCTTTTTGGTCGTCGAGGTAGCTGACGAACTTATCGAGTTGTCCGAGAAGGCTTCTCAGATCCTGCTCGCGACCGGTGAAACCGGTGCTCAACGCCTTGATGATGTCCTGGATCTGACCGAGGCCGCCCCCGTTGACCAACAACGACACTGCCGCCAGCGTCCGTTCAGTGGACGGGTAAGCACCGGCGGACGCCAGCGGAATCACGGATCCACGTTTCAGTGTGCCCTTCGGCGATGTCCCCGCAGGCGGTGCCAGTTCCACATGCACCGAGCCCAGCAGGCTGGTCTGACCCAGCGTGGCTGTTGCATTGGCCGGGAGATCGACATTCCCGTCGATCGACATGGTGACCAGGGCGTGCCAGCCTTGCAGTTGGATGTTGGTCACGGTGCCGACAGTGACATCGTTCACGCGGACGCGGGAATTCTGTTCAAGGTTTTGCACATCGGGCATCTGCGCTTGGACGGTGTATGCGCCCGCGCCGCCGCCCTTGGTGCCCGGTAATTTGAACGAGTTCGCGCCGTGGAAACCGCATCCGGACAGCGTGGCCGCGACGAGCAGCGCCACGAGTCCGGTGGCAACGCGGATCCGGTGCGGCAGGTTAATCATCGTCCACCTCCGGGTGGCGTCATCATCCCGCGCAGGCCGTCGGATGGATTGGTCGGAACCGGTTGCGCGCCAGGTGATTCCGCTGCCAAGGGCGAGGCGCCAGGTGCCGGGGCCGGCGGGTTTGCCGGGGCGGACGCAGGTGGTGGTGGTGGAACGTAGTCGGGCCGCAGCCAGTCCTCGCTGTAGGTGAGTTCGTTGGGGCGGGCGGCGGTTCCGACGTAAAGATTCTCGCCCAGCGGCGGGAAGTTGTACTGGCGGTTTTTGAAGATCGGCGACAGATACTGCACGCACAGCTTCGCCGATTCCTTGGCGCCCAGACGGGCAGCGGCCTGCACTGCCGCACAGAGGAATTGAACCGGGTTGGCGAATTGGTTGACCGCCAGTGCACCGCTGAGCGTGGCTTGCGCGGGCTGGTAGATGTTGAGGAAGTTCTGAAAGGCCGTCGGCGCGACATGCAGGAGTTGTTTGACGTCGTCGAGGCTGTCGTTCACTGCCTGCGTCACGGACGCCAGTTTGTCCGACGTGGTACCGAGCGACTCTTCGTTGTCGGCCACAAAGTTTTGGACGTCGCCGACCACGTCGTTGAGGTTACGAACCGCGTTTCCGACCTCGTTGGGGTCGTCGGCGAGGAGGTT
>NZ_DATNJW010000590.1:0-2216 GCF_035603715.1 Mycobacterium sp.
CGCCGGTGAAAGCGGTACATCGACGGCTCGGCGTCGATGGTGTCGATCGGGATGGACGGGCCCGGCAGCACCAGCACATCGTTGGGTCCATCGCCAAACGCCTGGTAGGCGATGTCGACCTCGCCGCAACTGGCGTAGCGAGTCCGCGGAAACTGCGCCACGTCTACAGGCTAGTTCAGGATGCCGACACGTTTACCGAGACTTCGACGCGGTAATCGCATACCGTCCCTGCTGCCGCGAGTATGCGGGTAGCAGAAAGCGACGGAGAGGAACAGCGCATGCAGTTGACGGGTAACACCGTTCTGGTCACCGGAGGTGGTACCGGAATCGGCCGAGGCCTCGCCGAGGCATTCCACCGATTGGGCAACAACGTCGTCATCGCAGGCCGCCGCCACGACACACTGCAAGCCGTCGCGAAAGCCAACCCGGGTATCCAATTCCTGTCGCTGGATCAGGGTGACTCCGCCGACATCCGGCGATTCGCCATCGAGATGTCCGACAAATATCCCGAGCTCAACGTGCTGGTCAACAACGCGGGGATTCAGCGCGTCGAGGACCTCACCACCGGTAACCCCGGCACGGCCGAGCAGACCCTCGCCGTCAATCTGCTCGGCCCTATCCGCCTCACCTCGGCATTGCTGCATCTGCTGCTGGGCAGGCCGCGCGCGGCGATTCTCAACGTCACGTCCGGGCTGGCCTTCATGCCGAGCGCGCTCACGCCCACGTACTGTGCCAGCAAGGCAGCGATGCACTCCTACACGCAGTCGCTGCGTTTTCAGCTGCGCGAGTCTGCGGTCCAGGTCATCGAAATCATTCCGCCCCGAGTGCAGACGGCGTTGCAGGGCGATCGCGGATTCGACCCGCGGGGAATGCCACTGGACGAATTCATCAGCGAGACGATGACATTGCTGCACACCAAGCCCGACGCCGACGAGATAGTCGTGGAGCGAGCCAAGGGATTCCGGTTTGCCGAGCGGGACGGCGCATTCGACGAGATATATCCCGTCTTCAACGAGAAGATGACCGCCGACATCGATTAGGGGAGCAGCGCCATCTCGCGGGCATTCTTGATCGCCGTGGCGACTTGGCGCTGCTGCTGCACGGTCAGACCGGTCACCCGGCGCGACCGGATTTTGCCGCGATCGGAGATGAACATCCGCAACCGGTTGGTGTCTTTGTAGTCAACTGCGCTGACGCCCAGCGTTTTCAGAAGATTGCGCTTGGCAGGTTTCAGCTCGGGCGCAGCGGTGCGTCTCGTGCGCTTGGTTTTCTTGGCCATTCAGCGTTCCTCGCGAAAGTCGACGTGCCGGCGGACGACCGGGTCATACTTCTTCAGCGTGAGCCGGTCGGGGTCGTTGCGCCGGTTCTTGCGCGTGACGTAGGTGTAGCCGGTGCCCGCGGTGGATCGCAGCTTCACGATCGGGCGAATCTCGTTGCGCGCCATCAGATTCGCTCTCCTGATCGGCGGATCCGGGCGACGACGGCCTCGATGCCGTCACGATCGATCACCTTGATTCCCTTGGCGCTGACCCGCAACGTGATCCGGCGGCGCGCCGATGGCAGGTAGTAGGTCTTGGATTGAATGTTCGGTGACCAACGCCGTCGCGTGCGCCGATGTGAGTGCGACACGGCGTTGCCGAAACTCACCGACCGTCCGGTGACTTGGCAGCGTGCGGACACGGGCTCTCCCTTAATGAAAATCGTTTTCGACAAGATCCGCAGAGGACTGTAGCGTGTGCAGAGGCTTATTGAAAAGCATTTTCAACAGGGAGTGATGATGCGGACACCCGTAGTTCTCGTCGCGGGACAGGGCGGCACCGACGCGGTGGCCGGCGCGCTGCTGCGCAAACCCGGGACGATTGTCGTCGAGCACCGTTTCGACGGCCAGGTGGTTCGACGGACGCTGGTGGTGCTGCGCGACGGCGACTTGGTCATCGCCGAGGAGGCGCTCGAGCTGGCGCACGGTTGCTTGGCGTGCACGATCCGCAACGACCTGCTGGTGCTGCTGCGAAAACTGCACCGACGCAGCGACGTCGACCGGATCGTCGTGCACCTGGCACCGTGGCTGGAGCCGGAGCCGATCTGCTGGGCGATCAACCACACGCACGTGCGCGTCGGTCCCGGATATTTCGACGGGCCCGCCGCCCGCGACGTGGTGATCGCGGGGGTGGTGGGTTGCGTACAGACGCTCGACTGGCTCGGCCAGGCCCTGGGCG